>JBJHDG010000161.1:0-3036 GCA_050486425.1 Pseudomonadales bacterium
GTGGCTGAGATCCGGCCGTCGGTGCTGCACGCCGTGCAGCATTAAGCAGCGGCGACACAAAAACAGCGGCCGGGTGCCGCTTTTTTTGTGTCGCCAATTTTTGCTGAAAACATCCAGCGGCATGTTGAAATTTCGCGCTCAACCAGAAAATTTGTGACTCAACGAGAAAAAAATGCGTTTTAAAGCAAAAAAAGTGCTTTGAACGCCGATTTTTTCGTGAATGGGAGTGGAAATCTGGCAATTTTTAAATATTATCAGTGCGTTGCTGATTGAAGCTGCAAAATGTTTTCGGGGTTCGAGCTTGCCAGCGATGCTTTGCATGGCATCACCAGGCGGATCGAGCGGAAAACATGGCGCATGAGCTGGCTGTACAGCAAGCTGTTCCATTAACGGTCCGAGGAGAAAATCATGCCCAGAGCCAAGCGCAAGGTAGCGAAAAAAGCCGTGCGGAAAGCTTCTCCCAAGCGAAAAGCAGTAGCCCGGAAGAAGAAGGCGGTCAGTGCCAAACGTGTTGCAAAATCCAGAAGAGCCCCAGCCCGCAAGGCAGCAGCATCCCCTGCTGTCGCCCGAGCCCAGGCGGCGGTGGACAAGCTGCAGGCACGCCTGACCAAGGAAGCGTCCGCGCTGAAGGTGGCGCAGAAAGCCGCCAAGGTTGCCGCCACCCAAGCCGGCAAATCCAAGAAGCCGGCCGCCAAAAAGGCTGCGAAGCGTCGTCGCGATGCCGCCAAGAAGGTAAGTACCCGGGTATCCAAGATCCGTTCACAGATGCGTGGCGCCAAGCTCAAGCTGCGTGAACTCAGCCTCAAGCAGGCGCTGGAATCCAAAGTGGCCGCCATTCAGGCCAAGCTGGCTGAGCAGGAAGCCAAGGCGCTGGCCAAGGTGGAGCAGAAGCTGGAAGCGGCAGTCAAGAAATTGCGTGCGAAGAAGCATGCGGAACTGCTGCGTGCCGAGCGTAAGCGAGCTGGTAAGCGTGCCAAGGTTGCCGCCAAGCGCATCGCCAAGATCCGCAAGGGGTCCACTGGCAAGAAGCGCCGCAAGAGCAGCCGTCGCCGTCCGGCCAAAGCCGCCGGTTAAGCGCCGGTCTGCAGGCGTCGACCAATGGTCGACGCCAAGGATAAGCGGCCCTGTCTGCCCTGTGCAGGCGGGGCCTTTTTATTGCAACAAGCCATAAAACGGCAGGATCTGTACTTGGCTAGCAGCCGCCAGATCGCCCAAGTCGGCGGGAATTTCAATGAGGCAGTTGGCCTCGGCCAAACTGCGCAGGCGGTTGGAGCCCTGGGCGCCGGCGGGCGCCACATGCAGCCCGGCCTGGTCCTGCCAGTAATGGCCGCGCAGATATTCGGTACGTCCGGGTTGGTGTTGGATTGGTTGCTGGGTGTGGGCGTTGATACGCAGCGGCGCCTGGTAACTGCCACCGGCAAGTTGCACCAGTACCGGTTTCACCAGAAGCAGCGCGGTGACTGCAGCAGATACCGGATTTCCCGGCAGCCCAAAGAACAGGCACTGGTTGATGCGGCCGTAGGCAACGGGTTTGCCGGGCTTGATGGCCAGCTTCCAGAACTGGAGTTGCCCAATTTCCTGCACTACGTCCCGGACATGATCCGTATCACCCACTGAGACACCACCGGAAGTGATCAGCACGTCCAGGTCTGTGGCGGCTGTGGTCAGGGCGCTGCCGATCTGAGCCGGGTTATCCGGCAGAATGCCCAGATCCCGCCATGCAATGGGCGCTGATCGCAGCAGACCCTGCAGCAGCATACGGTTACTTTCAAAAATCTGCCCGGATGCCAGTTGCGAGCCGGGTTCGCGCAGTTCATCGCCGGTGGCGAAGACGCCGACCTGCAGTGGGCGCCAGACCGGTACGGTGCTGATACCGCAGGCTGCCAACTGCGCGAGCTGCAGGATGTCCAGCCTGGTACCTGCCCGCAGCAACAGATCACCGGCACTCATGTCATCGCCGACGTCCCGGATATGGTCGCCGGCAACGGGTCGTTCCAGCATGCGTATTTGCGATCCCGCCGAGCCTTCAGTGTTTTCCTGAATGACGATGGCATCCGCCCGCTCGGGCAGCATGGCACCGGTAAAAATCCTTACCGCCTGGTTGTGGGCCAGACCATCGCTGAAGGGCCGGCCGGCGGCGGCCACGCCCTGCACCTGCAACTCAAAAGGCGGTGCGCCCTGAAATACAGGATCCGTGCTGGCCACTGCAAAGCCGTCCATGGCGGACGCTCGGAAGCCCGGCACAGGCAGGGGTGCATGAACATCAGCGGCGCAGATTCGGCCATTGGCCGCCTGCAGTGGCAGCTGTTGTACCCTCAGGCGCTGGGGCTGTAACTGGGCGTCCAGCGCCAGTTCGGTGAGCAGTTCCTGCAACCTGCTGGCAAGCGTAGGCAGCGGTGCTGTAGTCAAGTGCGCAACCTCGGTAAACTGAGCGTTCATGTTCCGCATCCCGCCAAACAGGTGCAAGCACTTGACTCGAATTCTGGCCATTGAAACCGCGACCCAAGCCTGTTCCGTGGCGTTGCACCTGCCTGAAGGCGTATTGACCGATCACCGGTTGGTGCCACGGCAGCACAATCAGTTGGTGCTGGGCATGATTCAGGGGCTGCTGGAGCAGGCTGGCTTGGTACCCAGCGATTTGGATGCAGTTGCCTTTGGCGCTGGTCCAGGTTCCTTTACCGGTTTGCGGATCGCCGCTGGTGTCACCCAGGGCATCGCATTGGGCATGGATATTCCGGTGCTACCCGTATCCACGTTGCAGGCCTTGGCGCAAACGGCTGTGATGGATGCCGATTTGGCAATACAGCCGCTACCGCTTTCGGAGCCGTTGCTGGTGGTCAGTGCGTTGCAATCCCGACCGGGGGAATGCTACCTGGGTGCTTACCAGTATCAGGGTGCGGAATGGCAACTTCAGTTTGCTGAGCAATCAGTGACGCTGGAGCAAGCACCGGCGTTGTATTGGTCTGGTGCTTGGCTGGCTGCAGGGGATGGGTTACGGCAGCTGCAGGCGTATCTGGCCCGCAGTTGCAGTGCGCC
>JBJHDG010000161.1:3046-6105 GCA_050486425.1 Pseudomonadales bacterium
GCGCTAAGCTCGGCAGCGGCGCTGCTGCCCACGGCAGCCGCCGTGGCCCGTTTGGGATTGCAGCACTGGCAGCAAGGCGGTGGCTTGCCAGCAGAACAGGCCATCCCGAGGTATCTGCAGCCGGAACTGCCTTGGCGCAAGCTGGACACCCAAGGCTGATGCCGCAGCGCCTGGCGGCTGTGCTCTACGCACCGGAAAGCGCTGTGCAGGCGCAGCAGCAGGCGCTGCAACTCGGATTACCAGCGTTGCCAATTCCAGCAAAACCGACGCAGCTGGCTCCCGGTATTTATCTGGTGATTGATCCACGGGGTTTGGCGCTGCGCTTGCAGCCGGGCGGCATGCAGGCGGCGTTGTCCTTACAGGATGTACAGCGCCGCTTGGCACAGGGGCGCCAGTTGGATCTGGCCCGGGCCTGCGGTTTGCGGCCAGGGCTGCGCATTCTGGATGCCATGGCCGGCTTTGGTCTGGATGGCATCACGCTGGCGGCACTGGGCGCGCAAGTAACGCTGGTGGAGCGTGATGGCCTATTGCAGTTATTGCTGGCCGACGCCCTGCTGCGCAGTGCAGCGCTGCATCAGGGACGGGCGCAGCTGCGGGCGGGTGATGTCAGCCAGCTCTGGTCAGAGTTACCCGTTGTGGAGGTGATCTACCTGGATCCCATGTTCAGCGAGCGGCGCAAACAGGTGTTGCCCAATAAGCGTGCCCAGGTGTTGGCCGCGTTGCAGTTGCCCGTGCCTGGTCCGGCAGCTTTGCAGGCGCTGCTGGATCAGGCACGGGCGCTGGCGACCGAGCGGGTGGTGTTAAAGCGGCGGCGCCAGGATCCGGTGCTGGCCCACCCTGACTGGCAGATTCAGGGACGGGCGGTACGCTTTGATGTTTACCGGCCGCGGCCGTCGTAGATTTCATCCAGGGGGGTTGGTGCGTCCCGTCCGGTTTCACCGGGGCGCCGTGACTCGATCTCCACTTCCCAAATACCGGAGTACTTGCGTTCGGTGGCAGTATTGGCGTCACGGTCACTGCGGATCACGGTAGGCCGCAGAAATACCACCAGGTTGCGTTTGGTACGGGTTTGGCTGGTGCTTTGGAACAGCTTGCCCACCAGGGGCAGATCACCCAGGAAGGGTACCTTGCGCTGACTGTCCTGCACATCATCCTGAATCAGACCGCCCAGCACGATGGTTTGGCCGTCATCTGCCAGGATGGTGGTCTGAATGGAGCGCTTGTTGGTGACAATATCCGAGAATCCGCCTTCGCCGATGGTGCCCAGTGCTGCCTGCACCACATTCTCCACTTCCTGAGATACCTGCAAGCGCACAGCATTGCCCTCATGGATATGGGGCGTCACCGTCAGGGTCAGGCCCACATCCTGCCGCTGAATGGTGGTGAAGGGATTGCTGGCGCCATCCGGGCCGGAAGTGAAGCTGCCAGTACGGAAGGGCACACCCTGGCCCACAATGATTTTTGCTTCCTGGTTATCCAGTGTCAGGATACTGGGGGTGGAGAGCAGGTTGGCCCGGCTGCTGCTGGCCAGTGCCTGCAGTACGGCGCCAAAGGACACGCCATCCACATCCAGCTTGGCGACACCCAGGGTGGGCCCATCCAGGCCGCGCAGGGCTTGTACGGCCGGATTGCCGGTGGTGCTGGTAAGGCCCTGCAGCACGCTGGACAACGCGCCATGCATGGCGCTGCTCACCAGCGGAATGGAGTCGCCGCCGGCATCAAAGGCGGCCATGTCCAGCCCCCAGTTGAAGCTGTCGTCGAGTGAGATCTCCACAATGGCAGCCTCGATCAACACTTGGGTGCGGCGCACATCCAGTTCCCGGATGATGTCGCGGATCTCACTCATGGTACTGGGGTCGGCGCGCACCACGATGGCATTCAGCGATTTATCCGCCTGAATACTGGTGGGGCGGCTGGCACCTTCGCCTTCACCGCCACCACTGCCTGCCACCAGATTGCTGAGGATGCTGGCCAAATCCTCGGCGTTGGCGTGGGAGAGCCTGATCACTTGCGTCGCATCTGTGGCTGTCGCGGGTTTGTCCAATTGGTCAATGAGCTGACGTACGGTGGCGATAGGGCGGGACTTGCCCTTGAGAATCAGACTGTTGGTACGCTCATTGGCGATAACCTGAATACGCTGGGGGCCACGGGCATTACGCCCGATCTGTTCCGGTGCCAGCCGCTCCAGCAGCTCCACCACATTGCCCACATAGGCATCTCTCAGCGGCACCATCACCACCTGCTCATCGTCTGCAACGTCGATGCGCTCGATGATGCTCATCAGGCGCACGATATTTTCCGCATGGTCGCTGATGATGATGACATTGGGCTCAGGTACGGCAGCCAGGTGACCATATTGGGGCACCATGGGCCGCAGGGTTTTCACCAACTCGTTGGCATCCACATACTGGGCGGCGATGACGCGGGTCACCAGCTGTTCGCCGGCAATCTCATCGGCTTCATCCAGCGGGCTGCCGCTTTGTTTGGCCAGTGTCTGCTGCTGGATGCGCACAAAGTCACCCGTCTCTATGGCGGCAAAGCCATGCACCCGCAGGACCGACAGGAACAATTCATAGATGCCTTCCTGATCCAGGCTGGCATTGGAGATGACGGTGACGCGGCCGCGAACCCTGGGATCAATGACGAAAGTGCGCCCCGTGATGTTGGCAATCTGGGACACGAACTCCTGAATATCGGCATTCTTCAGATTGATACGCCAGGTCTGCGGCTCTTGTGCGCTGCTGCCAACGCTGATTGCCAGGAGGCTCAGGCTGAGCACCAAACGGGCCACGAAGTTTGTAATTGTTATCTGAGTTCGCTGCATACTGAAAACTACTGAATTGAGGCGGTGACAAAAAAGCGCCGGCCACCGCGCTGGATTTCCAGCCGTGCGGAGCCCTGGGCCATGATGCGTTCCAATTCCATCTGATCCTGCTGCACATTACCTACCGGCCTGCCATTAACCGATAGCACAACATCGCCAGGTTGCAGGCCCACCTGACGCAAATAGGGATTCTGCGCCAGGGCACCCAACCGATAACCGGCGGAGCTGCCCTCGG
>JBJHDG010000162.1:0-6073 GCA_050486425.1 Pseudomonadales bacterium
GTCACCGTTGACATCATCGACGTGGACCCGGCGCACAAGCCGGAAGATCTGGCAGCCTTGAATCCGTATAACTCTGTGCCCACGCTGCTGGATCGTGAGCTGGTGCTGTATGAATCCACGGTAATCATGGAATATCTGGATGAGCGGTTTCCGCATCCGCCGCTGCTGCCTGTGTATCCGGTAACCCGTGCGCAGAGCCGGTTGCTGATCCAGCGCATCGAAAAAGACTGGTGTCCTAAGGTGGATCTGTTGCTGGCCGGCAAGGGACGGGAAACCGTGCTCAGCAAGGCGCGCACGGAGCTGCGTGAGGGCATTGTTGCCGTGGCGCCCATCTTTGGCGAGAAGCCCTTTTTCATGAACGATGAGTTCACCCTGGTGGACTGCTGTTTTGCGCCCATTCTGTGGCGTCTGCCGCTACTGGATATCAAGTTGCCGGAGCGCACCACCAAGCCGTTGCAGAAGTACATGCAGGCGATTTTTGACCGTCCCGGATTCCGGGAATCCCTGACCGAAGCCGAGTTGGAAATGCAGGAATGACGTCGAATCGGCCGTATCTGATACGCGCCCTGTTCGAATGGATTCTGGATAACGACTGCACGCCTTACCTGGTGGTTAGTGCCAACTTTCCCGGCGTGGCGGTGCCCAGCGCCTATGTGGAAAACGGTCGTATCGTCCTCAACATCTCACCCCAGGCCGTCCGGCATCTGGATATCGGCAACCAGGAGCTGCGCTTTGATGGCCGTTTTGGGGGCAAGCCCTTTCAGGTGGTGGCGCCCATTGCGGCGGTGATGGCGATCTACGCCAAGGAAACCGGTCAGGGCACGGCGTTTGAAGTTGATCCCAATGCGCCCACACCCCCGGAAGGTCCGGATGATGATGGCGGCAACAAGTCCGGCGGACATCTGCGCATTGTGAAGTAGGCAGTGGTGCGCCCTCAGTCCAGGTACTGGAAGACTTTGACGATTTTGCGCACCCCATGCACGGTGCTGGTGACCTGCACCGCCTGATCGGCCTGCCGCCTTGGCACAATACCCACCAGATAGACCACACCATCCTCGGTCACTACCTTGATGCGGTCTCCAGGCACGCCTCGCTGTGCCAGTAGCTGAGTCTTGATACGCGTGCTGAGCAGGGCATCATTGGTGCGGGTGGCCAGGGAGGTTGGTGGCGCCACCTGCAACTCATTGTGCACCACTTCCACATGCGCCATTTCAGCCACCAGCTGCTGCGCCAGCACCTTGCTGCCGGCATCAGGCACCTGCCCGGTAAGTAGCACATGGCCATTGTGGCTGAGTATGTTGATGTTGGCTCTGGCCAAGCGTTCATCGGCCAGACGCAATTTGCGCATTGCCAGGTTCTGCACAGCCATGTCATCGATCAGTGTGCCTGGTGTGCGTGCGCCAGGATCAGCGCCGCTGAGAGTGGCGCAGCCAGCAGGCAGCACCAGTCCAATCAGCAGCAAGATTGGCAGCAGCAGGGGCGGCTTCGAGTTCGTCATCTTCGTTGTCACGCATTTAGGGTTCAGTTTACGGGTTAACGCGCAAACGCATTTTTTATCCAATTGATGTCGCTGTCGCCAGCTCCCAGTGCCACCACGTCGAAACGACAGCGGCGCTGCTGGTGCTGACGGTTTTGCTGCAAAAAAAATTCGGCAGTACGCCAAAGCCGGGCCTGCTTGCGCGCATCCACGCTGGCAGCGCCGCCACCAAACTGTTGGCTGGCGCGTTGCCGCACTTCAACGAAAACCAACTCTGCACCGTCCAACATGACCAAATCGATTTCTCCGCGGCGGATGCGGTAGTTACGGGTCAGCAGTTGCAGCCCCTGCGCCGCCAGGTGGGCCTCCGCCAACTGCTCGGCATGGGCACCCTGGCGCTGGGTGGCTGACCCTCGCGCCTGGTGCCTCATGGTGCTAGCGTTCGCGTAGTGGTTGCAGGCGCCCGCCCAGCATTTGCGTCCATACCAGTTCCCGTTGAATGCGCCCGTGCTGATCAAAGTACAGTGACCCAGTAGCGCCATGCAGGCGGCCATTGTCCGCGGTCATCAGATCCAGACGGTCGGCCAGGCGGAAGGCGTCCAGGCCGAAGGCGTAAAGCGAATCCATCTCTCCCTGGCTGGCCGGGAACAGGTGCTGGATCTGGGCTTTCAACCCGCTGTTCTGCAGACGCCAGGGCAACTGGCTGATGTAGAACTGGTTCAGGTCTGCATAGGCCCGGACCGGCACATCCTGGGTTGCCTGGGAGCTGCTGTATACCGGCAGGTCGCTCGCCAGATGGTGCGCCAGGGCGCTGTTGATACTCCTGGCCTGCGGGCCGTTGATCAGGGCCACCAGTGCATCCACATCCTGGCGCCGCCTGGGTTCGAATTCAGGCACGCTGCCCAGCAACCGGGCTAGTTCCCGGTGCCGCTCCTGGCTGTCCGCCACCAGCAGCAGCGCGCCGATTACCGGGGTGATATCGGCATGGCTGGCAAAGAAGTCGCTGGCCAGCAGGGTGCCGCCCAGGCTGGTGTAGCGCTCATCGAAAGCCTGGCTGGCGCGCTGGCTCCAGTCGTCTCCGGCCTGTACCAGTAGGGCGCGGAAATGACCATCCCGAATCAACTGTTCTGCCAAGGCCAGGGCCTCATGTTCCATGGCCATGGAGAATTGGTACAAGCCGGGCATGGGCGTGCTGTCGTCCAGCAGTGCATTCAGCGCCAGTAAGGGTTTGGGAAAGTGGCCCGCGCGGTGCAAGGCGGTCAGGCTGTTGCGATCCAGGGGGCCGATGATCAGGTCCGCCCCCAGCGCCAGGGCTTCTTCATAACGGGCAGTGGCGGGCGCACTGCCGGTATCCAGCAAGGTCAGGCGCTGGCGTGCGCCGCTGGCGTAGTAGCCGGCCAAAAAACCATCCCGGACTGCCTGGCCGGCGCTGGCCAGAGGGCCGCTGGTGGGCAGCAGCAGGGCAATGTGGCCCGGACCATCACCTGCCGTTTGCAGGTGTTGCAGGGCGGCAGGGGGTACCAGTGCTGCCGGGTGCCAGGCGTGCTGAGCCAGCCACTGCCGGGTGAGCAGCTGGAGCTCTCGCCGGTCAAAGGCCTGCTGCACCTGCTGACAGAGCTGCCACCAGCCCTGACCTTCCTGGTCCCGTGCCGTTTGCAGCTGCCGGCGCACTTCCGTGGTCGTGGTCTGCTGGCAGAGGTGCCAGATCTCGTCATGCAAGGGCTGCAGGGCATCCAGGTCGGTACCGATGCGGCTGGCGCGCAGGGCGCTGAGCTCGATCAGCGCTGGTGCGGCCTGGGCAGGACGTTGCCGGGCCAGGAAGTAATCGGCCTGCAGCCGCAACAACGCCTTCTGCTGCTCCAGGCTGGAGGGGATGGCCAGTGCCAGGGCCTGCCCTGCTGCTGGCAAAGTCAGCGCGTCTAGGGCTAGACGGGCCTCCAAATAGTAGTAGCTGAAGCTGTCTGCAGGTCCTAGCTGTCCGACGTCCACGCTATGCAGGCTGCGCAGAACCTGGTCGGTGGCCTGGGCCTCCCACCAGGCCAAGGCGGCCTGCAGATACAGCTGGCTGGCCAGGGGTTCGGTGCTGCGTCCGGCCTCGGCAAACAGTTGTGCCGGGCCTTTGGGCGCTTCTACTGGGATGGGTACGGGTTCAGTCACAGGTGCCGGCGGCGTGCTTTTGCAGCCGGCCATTGTCAGAATGGCCAGCCCCAGCGGCAGCAGTAGCCGATAGCGCCAAGGAAAAGCATGCGTCATGGTCGATAAACCCGAATCTGCGTCGACAGCGGCAGGTACCCTGTACATGGTGGCCACACCTATTGGCCACCTGGACGATATCAGTCAGCGCGCCGTGCAGGTGCTGGCGGCGGTGCCTGTGGTGGCTGCCGAGGATACCAGACGTACCCGGGTGCTGTTAGCGCATATAGGGGCCGCCCCCCGGCAACTGTTGGCATTACACGACCACAATGAAGCCGCGCGCTCCAAAATGGTGCTGGCGTTGCTCACCCAGGGTCAGGATGTGGCTCTGGTATCGGATGCGGGCACGCCGCTGATCTCCGACCCTGGCTTCGAACTGGTGCGGCTGGCTGCAGCCCAGGGTATTCGGGTGGTGCCTATACCAGGCCCCAGCGCCCTTACCACCTTGCTCTCGGTCAGTCCGCTGCCGGTGGAGCGGTTTTTCTTTGAAGGCTTTCTGCCCAGCAAGGCCGGTGCCCGTCAGCGCCGGCTGGCCAGCCTGCTACGCCTGGGAGTGACGCTGGTGCTGTTCGAGTCGCCGCGCCGGCTGCCGGATCTGCTGGCGGATGTGGCGGCACTGGCAGGGCCGGATGCCCAGATGGTGATTGGCAAGGAGCTGACCAAGCTGCACGAACGGATTCTGAGCGGTTCGGTGTCGGCGCTGCTGGCGCGGTTGCAGGCGGAGCCGGCGCTGCAGAAGGGGGAGTTCGTCTGTCTGCTGGCGCCCAGTGCAGGCGCTGCAGCCGCTGCCACCAGCGGCGCTGCGGACCAGGACCAATTACTGCAGCTGTTGCTGGCGGAGCTGGCACCGGCCAAGGCGGCCAAACTGGCGGCCAGGATCACAGGCGCCAGCAAGGCCGAGCTGTATCAGCGGGCGCTGCAACTGGGCGGCACTGATGCTGGGGCAGCTGATACAGAGGCATCTGAGGCCGAATAAGCCGCTTGCTTTCCAGATGCTTGCTTTCCAGATGCTAGGCCCTATGCTGGGCGCCGAGCCGGCCAGACAGTCGCTGGGGCGCAAGCCCTGGAGGAAAGTCCGGGCTCCACAGGGCAGGGTGCCAGGTAACGCCTGGGAGGCGCGAGCCTACGGAAAGTGCAGCAGAGAGTAGACCGCCTAAGCGCGCAAGCGCCGGTAAGGGTGAAAGGGTGCGGTAAGAGCGCACCGCACGCCTGGTAACAGGTCGTGGCACGGCAAACCCCACTCGGAGCAAGGCCAAATAGGGATCCTATGGTGCGGCCCGCACTGGATCCGGGTAGGCTGCTTGAGGTGCCTGGTGACAGGCATCCCAGAGGAATGACTGTCCAAGACAGAACCCGGCTTATCGGCTGGCTCACTTTTTCCGGCGGGGTTCCCATCCAGGAACCCCGGCCAGAACTTAAAGTAATTTCTAGCTTTACTCCCCTTGCTGCTGATATCCAGCACTATTAACTCCACCCATATCTCATGCTGTCACCCGCCTGGGTGTCGCCACCTGTGAACAGTCGCAAGTGTTTGATTTTCTGTTGCTTGACAGCAGCTTAGCCCCATCTATAGTGTCGGCAGATGGCAGAAAGTGGGGAAATGTGGCAAGAGCGCCCTAAATAGTGGCGCTGGGTGTCAGCAGCAACCCAACCTCTCCGCTCTGCCCGGGTTGGGCCGCCGTTGGGCCCGCATTCACAGCACAGGCAGACCTATGTTCCGGGGCAGTAACAGCGTCAATCTGGATGCCAAGGGCCGCATGGCCCTGCCCGCACGCCTGCGCGAAGCCATGCTGGCTCGGGGCGAGGGCCGGCTGGTGATCACCATCGATGCCAAAGAACGCTGCCTGCTGCTATACCCCCTGCCGGAGTGGGAGGCGGTCCAAGCCAAGCTGGAAGCCTTGGCCAATATGAAACGCTCGGCGCGCCTGCTGCAGCGCCTGCTCATTGGTCATGCCACCGATCTGGAACTGGATGGCAGCGGACGCCTGCTGATACCCCCCATGCTGCGCGACCACGCCGGCCTCACTAAAAAGCTGGTGCTGCTCGGGCAGGGCAACAAGGTGGAAATCTGGAGTGAGGAGCTCTGGCAGCAACGCCTGGCGCAGTGGCTGGAGGAGAGCGGCAGTGAGCTGGCGGACGACGGGGACGATTTGATCGGGTTGTCGGTGTAAGGCCATGACCGGGCATGCACCTGTCATGCTCGGTGAGACCCTGGATGCCCTGTGCACGGATCTCACCGGCGACTATATAGATGCCACCTTTGGCCGGGGTGGCCACTGCCGGGCCCTGCTGGCTCGCCTGCAGCCGACAGCTCGGTTGCTGGTGGTGGATCGGGATCCCGCTGCCATTGCCGCCGCACAGGAACTGGCGGCAACGGATAGCAGGGTAAAGGTGGCCCAGGGC
>JBJHDG010000163.1:0-6068 GCA_050486425.1 Pseudomonadales bacterium
TTCCATGCCAAGAAATAGCGCCGATAAACAGCGTTCGCAAAGACTATTGTTGGTTCGCGGCCATACCGGTGGGACCGGGCGCCGGCTGCAGGCGCGGCATTATATAGAAAGGGGTGCCTGATCTCTATGCGGGAAGGGGGCTAACCCCTTTGGGGAGGGCGGTTTTGCCTTGACCTTGCCGCCAAGGGCAGGGGAGAATACGCCGCTTTGGGCACCCACCGGCCCTCTCCGAGCCCAATTACAGCTTTTCACCCCCTCCATTCACCTGAAAATAGAGCCGAGGATCATGAAGGTATTGGTTCCTATCAAGCGCGTCGCAGACGCCAATGTGAAGGTTCGGGTCAAGCCGGATAAAACCGGCATGGACCTGAATAACGTCAAGATGGCCATCAACCCCTTCTGCGAGATCGCCGCAGAAGAAGCGGTTCGACTCAAGGAAAAGGGTGTTGCCAGCGAAGTCATCGTCGTGACCGTGGGCACTACCGCCAGCCAGGAGCAACTGCGCTACTGTATGGCCCTGGGCGCCGATCGTGCGGTGTTGGTGGAAACCGATGCCGAAGTCCAGCCCTTGACCATTGCCAAGCTCCTCAAGGCCGTCTACGACAAGGAGCAGCCGGGGTTGGTGCTGTTCGGCAAGCAAACCATTGATGGCGACAACAGCCAAACCGGCCAGATGTTCGCCGCGCTTGCCGGCCTGGGCCAGGGTACCTTCGCATCCAAGATCAGCATTGATGGTGACCAGGTGGAAGTTATCCGGGAAGTGGATGGCGGTCTGCAATCAGTCAACGTCAAGCTGCCTGCCGTGGTCACCACCGACCTGCGCCTGAATGAGCCCAGATATCCCTCTCTGCCCAACATCATGAAAGCCAAGAAAAAGCAGCTGGACACCTACACCCCGGCCGATCTGGGTGTGGATGTACAGAGCACCATCAGCGTGCTTTCAGTGGAGCCGCCGGCAGAACGCAAGGCAGGCATCATGGTGGAGAGCGTTGAACAGCTCGTGGATAAACTGCGTAACGAAGCCAAGGTGATCAAATGAGCATTCTGGTCATTGCCGAACACGACAACAAAGAACTTAAGCCCGTCACTCTGAACGTCCTGGCTGCAGCCCAGGCCATTGGTGGCGACATCGACGTGCTGGTGGCCGGCGCCGGTTGCGGCGCCGTGGCAGAACAGGCGGCCAAAGCAGCAGGCGTACGCAAGGTGCTGCTGGCCGACAATGCCGCCTACGAACACCAACTGGCGGAAAACCTGGCGGCTCTGGCGGCTGAAGTGGGCGCCGGTTATGGTCATGTGCTTACCGGCCATACCACCATGGGGCGCAACTTCATGCCGCGTGTGGCAGCATTGCTGGACGTGGCCCAAATCTCCGACATCATTGGCGTCAACGATGCCGAGACCTTCCGTCGCCCCATTTATGCGGGCAATGCCATTGCCACGGTGAAATCCAGCGACAAGATCAAGGTGCTGACGGTACGTGGTACCGCCTTTGATGCCGCTGCCGGCGCAGGCGGCAGTGCCAGCGTGGAAACTGTTGCCAGCGTCCATGACCTGGGCCTGGCCAGCTTCGTAAATGAAGAGATCGTCAAGAGCGAGCGGCCGGAACTCACCGCCGCTGGCGTGGTGATCTCTGGTGGTCGCGGCATGGGTAGTGGTGACAACTTCAAACTGCTGGAAGGCATTGCCGACAAACTCAATGCCGCCATTGGCGCCTCCCGGGCGGCGGTGGATTCCGGGTTCGTGCCCAACGACATGCAGGTGGGTCAAACCGGTAAGATCGTGGCACCTGATCTGTATATCGCCGTGGGCATCTCCGGTGCTATTCAGCACCTGGCCGGGATGAAAGACAGCAAGGTGATCGTTGCCATCAACAAGGACCCGGAAGCACCCATCTTCCAGGTGGCAGACTATGGTCTGGTGCAGGATCTGTTCACGGCGCTGCCGGAACTGGAAAAAGCCCTGGGCTGATCCCGCGCAACGCCCCACAGGCAAGACAAAAAAGCCCGGTTTAACCGGGCTTTTTTTTGCCTGCATGCTGCCTTAAGTGGCGCTTTCCGGTGGAATCCGCTTGGCCGTGTACCAGTTTACTTCCCGCGCATGCTGATGCACCTGATCAACCACATCCAGTATCAAGGCAAACAGCGCCATGCGCACCAACACACCGTTATCTGCCTGGCGGAAAATCGCCAGGTTGGGATTCTGGTTCAGGTCATCGTCCAGTTCCTTGGCCTGGGCTCTGGAATCCCGGGGCAGGGGATGCATGATGACGGTGTTGGGTTCGCAGTATTCCGTGTACAGACTCTGATTGAGCCGGAACAGACCACGGTATCTGTCGGCTTCCTCCTGGGAAGGAAACCGTTCCTCCTGAGTGCGGGTCACGTACAGAATATCCACGTGATTTATGCCTTGCTGCAGCTGATGCCAGATTTGCACCTGATGTCCGGCCGCTTTGAGTTCCTCGACAATCTCCGAGGGCGCGCCCAGCTCCGGTGGTGAAATCAGGTTGAAGTGAATGTTCTTAAACAGTGCCAGCAACTTGCACAGGGAATGCACGGCGCGTCCATATTTCAGATCGCCGATAAGTGCAATGCGCAGCCCATCCACACCACGGCCACGTCCACGCAGTTCGGTCTGGATGGTGAACAGGTCCAACAGCGCCTGGCTTGGATGCTCATTGGGACCATCACCACCGTTGATCACCGGCACCCGGCTGGCCTGGGCGAACTCAGCCACAGAACCCGCCTCCGGATGACGCATCACGATCACATCGCTGTAGCCGGAGAGCACCCGGGCGGTGTCGTACAGTGATTCGCCTTTGGCCAGGGAAGATGCTTTTACTTCCGTGGTCTCCCGCACCTCACCACCCAGCAGATTGAAGGCGCAGCCGAAGGAAATTCGGGTGCGGGTGCTGGGTTCGAAAAACATATTGCCGAGAATTGCGCCTTCCAACACCCGGGTGACCTGCTTGCGCTCTGCATAGGGGCGCATGTCTTCCGCCACCCGGAAGATTTCATCAATTTGCGCTCGCTGAAACTGATCCACCGACAGGATATGACGGCCGCGAAAACTCATAGGGCTCCTTAGTTGCTGGCTGGAGGCGGGAACTTGTCGCTGTGCGGCGGCAAATTACGTGAGCGCCCAGTGTATCTCAAGCCTCCAGGTTGACCCCGAAGTAGAATCTGCCGTCATAGGCGCCATCCGAGTGCGCTGTTATGATGCCGCGGCTGTGGTGGCCCAGCCAGCGCAGGTGCGGGTCAGGCCGCTGGCCAACTTTCAAAAAAGCACCTAATGTGCATAATTATCAATAAGTTGGGCCGGCAACCCGGAATTTGTCGCAGGGTGCTACCATAGCCGAACGCGAAGGTGATACCCGGCAGTGGCAAGGAGTATCGGATGGGGATGACAGAGCTGGACCCGGAATTCTTACCGGCAGCAGCGCAGACAGCAGGGATGGACCCGGACGGGCAAGCCCCGGATCGGCACCCCTTGTCGCTGCTGCCGTTTGCCTTTGCACGCCGCTTTGGCATTGCCCTGACACCGGAAGCCCCGGTCAATGGCCGCCGCAAAGCCCTTTACCGCAGCCTGCCTGGTGTCAATGTGCTCGCCGAAGTGCGGCGCTATGCCGGTTATCCCCTGCAGTTGGAAGCTGTTACCGAAGAAACCTTTGAGGCTCTGCTGGGCAGTGCCTATGCCCGGGATGCCTCCCAGGCCCGGCAGATGGTAGAGGACATGGGGGATGAGCTGGATCTGGCCAGCCTGGCGGATTCCGTACCCGAAACCGAAGACCTGCTGGACCAGGAAGATGATGCGCCCATCATCCGCCTGATCAACGCGCTGCTGGCCGAAGCAATCCGGGAAAATGCCTCGGATATTCACATTGAAACCTTTGAAAAAGACTTGGTGGTACGTTTTCGCATTGACGGTGTCCTGCGGGAAATCGTCAAACCCAAGCGTGCGCTGGCGCCGCTGCTGGTGTCCCGGATCAAGGTGATGGGCAAGCTGGATATCGCCGAGAAGCGCATACCCCAGGACGGCCGCATCTCCCTGCGCATCGGCGGCCGGGAAGTGGATGTACGTGTGTCTACGCTGCCCGCCAGCAACGGCGAACGGGTGGTGCTGCGACTGCTCGACAAACAGGCCGGCCGGCTGCGGCTGGACAACCTGGGCATGGCGTCGGGCATTCTGAAGCAGATCCAGAAAATCGTGCACAAACCGCACGGGATCTTCCTGGTTACCGGCCCCACCGGCTCGGGTAAAACCACCACGCTCTACGCCAGCCTGGCTGAGGTGAACGGCCACAACATCAACATACTGACGGTGGAAGATCCCATCGAATACAACCTGCCCGGGATTGGCCAAACCCAGGTGAACACCAAAGCCGACATGACCTTTGCCCGCGGTCTGCGTGCCATCCTGCGCCAGGACCCGGATGTGGTGATGGTGGGTGAGATCCGCGACCTGGAAACCGCCGAGATTGCCGTACAGGCCAGTTTGACCGGCCACCTGGTGCTGTCCACCTTGCATACCAACACTGCCGCAGGTGCCGTTACCCGTCTGGTGGATATGGGTGTGGAACCCTTCCTGTTGGCGTCCAGTATCATCGGCGTGCTGGCGCAACGGCTGGTGCGGGTACTCTGTTCGGATTGCAAAGTGGCCGTGGAAGCAGATGCCTTCGAGCTGGAATTTCTCGGCATCAGCGATCCGGCGAACGCCCCCAAGCTGTTCCATCCCGGTGGCTGCGATACCTGCAGCCACTCCGGCTTCCGTGGCCGCACCGGTATTCATGAGCTGCTGGTGGTGGACGAGGAGCTGCGCACCCTGATTCACGACCGCGCTTCGGAGCAAGCCCTGGTACGCAGTGCCCGCCGCTTTAATCCCGGCATTCGGGAAGACGGCCGCAGCAAGGTGCTGGCCGGCGTGACCACCGTGCAGGAAGTATTGCGGGTCACCTTGGATGAGTGATGCATCAATGGACGGAGTCTGAGCCTTGGCTGCATACGAATACATTGCGCTGGATACCAGCGGCAAGCAGAAAAAAGGCGTGCTGGAAGCCGATAGCGTGCGCCAAACCCGCCAGTTGCTGCGGGATCAGGGTTTGGTGCCTTTGTCGGTGGATATCACCAGCGAACGCCGTAGTAGCAGTAGTGGCAGCCTGCTGAGTCGTTGGCAAAAGCTACGCCGCCGCATGTCCGTACTGGACCAGGCCCTGGTAACACGCCAGCTCTCCACCCTCATCGCGGCCGGCCTGCCCATTGAAGAAGCATTGCGCGCTGCGGCACAGCAGACCGAAAAGCGCCATGTCAGTGCGCTGATTATGGGTGTGCGCAGTCGTGTGCTGGAGGGGCATTCATTGGCCAGTGCACTGGGTGAATACCCGAATGCGTTCAATGATCTGTATCGCTCTACAGTGAGCGCCGGCGAACACTCCGGCCATCTGGACAAGGTACTGGACAAACTGGCGGACTACACAGAAAAACGTTTTGAATCCCAGCGCAATGTGGAGATGGCCATGCTCTATCCGCTGGTGTTGCTGCTGGTGGCGTTGGCCATCGTGGGTGGCTTGCTGGGCTATGTAGTCCCGGACATCGTCAAAGTGTTCGAGAATAGCAATCAAGAACTGCCCATGATCACCCGCGGCATGATTGGCGCCTCGGAATTTGTCAGCGGCTATTACCTCTGGATACTGGCTGGCATCGCGGCCTTGATCTGGGGGATTGATCATCTGCTCAAGCAACCACAGATTCAGCTGCGATGGCACAAGCGCAAGTTGGAGCTACCACTGATAGGCCGGCTGACCAGATCTGCCAATGCCAGCCGTTATGCCAGCACCCTTAGCATTCTCACCAGTAGCGGCGTACCCCTGGTGGATGCCATGAATATTGCCGGCGAAGTGGTGGCCAATCAGTGGTTGAAGCGACGCCTGAAAGAAGCCAACCAACGGGTGAGTGAAGGCACCAGCCTACGCTCAGCCTTGGATAGCGCTGGTTATTTTCCGCCAATGATGCTGCATATGGTGGCCAGCGGCGAAGCCAGCGGTGAGCTTGATACCATGTTGGCACGTGTTGCCA
>JBJHDG010000164.1:0-6059 GCA_050486425.1 Pseudomonadales bacterium
TCGCTGAAGCCATAGGCGTCGGCCCAATCCGCCACAGCGTCCATCTGGATATCGCTGACATCCCCTGGCGGCACGCCAGTGGCTTTGGTAGACAGGGTGACGATGGCATAGCCGGGCTGCTTGTGCGCAGCCACATTGGTACGCAGCCAGTTGCTGAAGTCGGGATGTTGCAACCGCAACTCAGCCAATTGCTCCGTGGCGTTGTTCAGCTGCGGATAGGCTGGCGTCTGGAACTGGCCGACAACGCGCTGTACTTCGGCAGCGGTCAACGTCGAGGGCCCATCCTTGAGATGGGCCCACTCAGCGTCAACCTTGTCGCGGAACTGATCCGCACCCAGGGCGCGCACCAGAATCTTGATTCTGGCCTTGTATTTGTTGTCCCGGCGACCGTATCTGTTATAGGTGCGCAGGATGGCTTCCAGATAGGTGAGCAGGTGTGGCAAGGGCAGGGCGCTGCGAATCAGGCTGCCCAGCACCGGTGTACGTCCCAGGCCACCACCCACATAGACATCAAAGACCACCTGTTGCTGATCATTCAGATACAGATTCAGGCCAATATCATGGATGGCAATGGCGGCCCGATCGACCTTGGCGCCGTTCACGGCAATCTTGAACTTGCGTGGCAGCCAATCAAATTCCGGGTGGGCGCTGGACCACTGGCGGATAAGCTCACAATAGGGGCGGGCATCCAGGATTTCGTCGGCGGCCACGCCGGAGAACTGATCCGCGGTGACATTGCGGATACAGTTGCCACTGGTCTGGATGGCGTGCATTTCCACGGCTGCCAGCTCCGCCAGAATATCCGGCACCTCGGCCAGCTCGGGCCAGTTGAACTGCATGTTCTGCCGGGTGCTGAGGTGGCCATAGCCCCGGTCGTAGTGACGGGCGATATGGGCCAGGCGCCGGAGTTGGGTGCTGGAGAGGGTGCCATAAGGCACCGCCACCCGCAGCATGGGCGCCAGGCGCTGCACGTAGAGGCCATTGCGCAACCGCAGCTGGCGGAATTCATCCTCACCCAGCTGGCCGGCCAGGTAGCGAGCGGTCTGGTCACGGTATTGGTCCACCCGCTCCTGCAGGAACTGGGTATCGTACTGGTCGTATCTGTACATAGGCGTCAGAACATCAGCTTCAAGGTTTGGTCGGCGCGCAACCTTAGCAGCATCCGGCCGGGGTTAGAACTATAAAAAGGCTCTAATCTTAGAACCTGGCACCACAGACGCCCATGCGGCGGGCAGGGGCCTGTGAGGCGGGGAATTATAGCCAAAAGCTGTTGGGCAACGCCCACACCTGGTTTAGAATGCCGCCCTCCCAGGATGGTACCAGCGCCGGAGATTCAAATGACCGACAATAACCGCAAAGGCCTTAGCGATACCCAAGCCGATACCATTGCCGCCCTGGTGGTGCTGGCTACGCTGGTGGCCGCCGCTGTGTTCTTCCTGATGGGTGCCACCCACTAGGGGCCGGAGGGCCAAGCCGTGGGTTCGGAACAGGTCTGGTCAGACCACAATTTCCTCATAGTCTTTACAGCCTCCTCATAGCGACCAGCGTCGCGGCAGCATTAGGGTACGCGATATCGCTGCCACCGGACCGCTGTGCATGGACCAACAGCCACTCTGGGTCACCCGTCCAGCATTACCCCCGCTTGCCGATTTCCTGCCTGCCTTGGAGGCTATCTGGTCGTCCAGAGTACTCACCAATGGTGGCCAGTTCCATCAGGCCTTTGAAGCTGCTTTGGCGGAGTATTTGGGTGTGGCGGCGGTGAGTTTGGTAAGCAACGCCACCCTCGGACTGATTCTGGCGCTAAGCCATGCGGCGGGTGGTGCGAGGGGGCAGGTGCTGACCTCGGCCTTCAGTTTCGTGGCCACGGTGCATGCCATCCGCTGGGCCGGTCTGGAACCCGTGTTTGCAGACATAGACCCTGTCACCCTGAATCTTGATCCGGTCCGGGCAGCCGCCGGCATGAGTCCGGACGTGAAGGCGATTCTGCCCGTTCACGCTTTCGGTACCCCCTGTCAGACCTCGGCACTGGCCAGCTTGGCCGCTGAGGCTGGTGTCTCCCTGATCTACGATGCTGCCCATGCCATGGGTGCTGACTTCCAGGGCCGCAGCCTGGCCAGTTACGGCGACATGGCCGTGCTCAGTTTTCATGCCACCAAGGTGCTGAACACCTTTGAGGGTGGCGCCATCGTCAGTCATGACGCCAGCACCAAAAAAGGCCTGGATCTGATCCGCAACTACGGCATTGTGGACGAAGATCGCATCAGCACCCTGGGACTGAATGCCAAGATGTCAGAATTCAACGCTGCCTTGGGGTTGTTGCAGTTGCCGGCACTGCCGGGTCTGCTCAGGCGCCGTGCGCAGATCGCACACCAGTATCAGCAGGCGCTGGCGCCGGTGGTGGGGATCCAATGTCTACCACAGCTCCCAGGCCACGACAGTAACCACGCCTACTTCCCGATTCTGGTAAATGACGAAGCGGCGCTATCGCGCAATGCGCTGTATGAGGTGCTCAGCGCCCAAGGTATCAGGGCACGCAAATACTTCAGTCCGTTGCTTTCCAATCTGCCCATGTATCGGGAGCTGCCGTCAGCGGCGCCGGCCAATTTACCGGTGGCCAACCGCGTCGCCGCCCAGGTGCTCTGTCTGCCCATCTATCCGGATATGACCCAGGCGGACCAGGAACGCATCCTGCACATTGTCCTGGGTGCGCTGGCCTGATGCCGTTGCCCGTCCCCAATTTCGCCATGTTCCGCCGCGGTTTGCTGCGATTGCTGCGTGGATCAGGCGCAGATTTACGTGCCCTGGCCAGCCGCAGTTGGGATCTGTGCGGCACTGAACGGGTACAGGTGGCACCAGCCATCTATTTGCCAGGTGCGCTGGACAAGATCAAGGCGCTGTCACCCTGGCAGACTTGGGAGCGGGAGCATGTGCTGATTCATGGCGGTGAGGTGGAACATGCGCCCAGCAGCGCGCACCTGCTGGAGAACGTACAACTGGTGGATGCCTGTTTGTACAAGGGAGCGGCGCGCCAGCAGGTGGGCTTTGGCACGGAACGGCCGCTACGAACCTGGCAACCGACCCGATTACTGAATCAGGCGCGCCTGATAACCGGCCAAACCGGCAGCCATTTTTTCGGCAACCTGCTGCTGGATGATTTCCCCCTGGCCCTGCTCGCTGCAGATGGACCGCCACCGCTGAGCATGGTGCGAAAACCTTATAGTCACGAAGCCGATTACCGACGCCTGCTACATCTGCCGGATCCGGAGCCGGAAACCCAGGCCCGCATCAAACAGCTGCTCATACATACGGATTTCGCCCAGAACAGCCTCAAGCTGGCACGTTATGAGCAACTGCGCAGTGCCTTGCGGAAGACGCTGGGTCAGGATGCTGGTAGCCGGCCGAAGATCTATTTGCGACGCGGTGGTGATGGCGAAGCCCGGATCCTGGCCAATGAGCAGGCGCTGTTGCCCATTATGGCGGCGGCGGGCATAGAGCTGGTGGATCCTGATGTGCTGGATGCAGCAACCATTGCCCGCCGTACCCTGGATGCCACCCTGGTGGTTGGTGTGGAGGGCAGCCACCTGTCCCACGTGATCTACAGCATGGCGGCCGATGCCACACTTCTCGTGTTACAACCACCAACCCGATTTGCCATGCCCTATAAGGAATACACTGACCGCATGCAGATGCGGTTTGCTTTTCTGGTGGGTGACGAGGCCGCACAAGGCTTTGAGATTGCTGCAGATGATCTCCAGCGCATGCTGGAGCTGCTGCTATGAACAGCCAAGACGGTGCTTCGAACAATGAACTGATATTGCTGCCCAGCCTGCAGGCCAGTCTCAATGCCCAAGGGCAGATGATCATGACCTACAAGTATCTCAGTGGTGCGGAAACCTATGCCCGGCAGTGGCAGGGTCCCACCACCAGCCTGGTGCGGATCACAGGCGAGCGTAGCTTTGATATGGATCAGGTGCCGGTGGATGGCCATGGCCAACTGCATCGGGTGGAGCGACGGCCCGAGGATCCCAAGGTTTTTGCCCAGCGTATTGCCAATGCCGGCCTGGTGATGGCGTTCCTGTCGCCCTACGAAGCCTGGCTGGCACCCCTGTGTCAGTCACTTAAAGTGCCCCTGGTTTATGGCAGCGAATACACGCTGCGCACCGAAATGCAAATCGTCGATGCCAACACCAAAAACCCATTGCTACGTTTGCGCCGCAAATGGTGGCTATTGCAGGCCGAACGTAAACGCCGCAAAGCCCTGGCACTGGCGGCGGGTATTCAGTGCAGCGGTACGCCTTGTTACGAGGCCTATCGGCACTGCAACGATAATGCCTTTCTGTTTTTCGACAATCGGGTACCGCTGGATCAGGTTATTACCGAGCAGGCCCTGGAGGCGAAGCTGAAGACCCTGACAGATCGCCCCTTGCGGCTGGCGTTTGGTGGGCGCCTGATTGCGATGAAGGGCGTGCTGGCACTGCCGGCCTTCGCGGCTGCGCTAAAGTCGATGCAGGTACCTTTTACCCTCGATATCTATGGGCAGGGCGATCTGACCCCTGTGCTGCAGCACCAGATCAACAAGCTGGGTTTGCAGCAGGAAGTGCTGCTGCGGGGCGTGCTGGATTTTGCCAGTGGCTGGATTCCCATGTTGCAGCGCCATGTGGATCTATTTATTTGTCCACATCCCCAGGGTGATCCGTCGTCCACCTATCCTGAGGTTATGTCCTGCGGGGTGCCCATCGTCGGCTTTGCCAATGAAGCCTTTAGTGGCATCGTGGGTGCATCAGGCAGTGGCTGGCTGGTGCCCTTGGATGATGCCCAGGCGCTGGCGGCTCAGGTGGCAACGTTGTATGCGGATCCGGCGCAGATTCGCCAGCATGCGCGCAGTGCCCGCACATTTGCCTTGGCCCATGCGTTTGAACCCACCTACGCCCGGCGCGTGGCACATCTGAAGCTGTCCCAGCAGCGTGCGCTGGAAAAGTTTGCCCAGTCCGCCTGACGTCTGGTCAGTAGGCTAAGTTGGGGCGCAGCCAGCGCTCCGCCTCAGGCAGACTGATGCCCTTACGTCGGGCGTAAGCAGTAACCTGATCCTGTCCGATCTTGCCCACACCAAAGTATTTCGCCTGGGGATGTGCAAAGTACCAGCCAGAGACTGAGGCGGCAGGCCACATGGCGAAGCTTTCCGTCAATCGCACATGGGCCCGTTCCGGCGCCTGCAACAGCTGAAACAGGGTTTGCTTTTCCGTGTGATCCGGGCAGGCGGGATAGCCGGGTGCGGGGCGGATACCGCGATAATCTTCCGCAATCAGCGCATCATTGGGCAGATTTTCACCAGCCGCATAACCCCAATATTGGGTGCGCACCAAATGATGCAGGCGTTCGGCAAAGGCTTCCGCCAAGCGATCTGCCAGGGCCTTGGCCATAATGGCGTTGTAATCATCCTGGGCCGCTTCGAATTCCGCCACCTTGGCATCCAAACCATCGCCGGCAGTGACGGCAAAGCCACCCATATAGTCGGCAATGCCAGGGGGCGCAATGAAATCCGCCAGGCAGTGATGCGGGCCGCTGGCGCCCTTTTTGCTTTGCTGGCGTAGAAAGTGCAGGGTGGTCAGCGGTTGGGTGCGGGCCTCATCCTGCCATAGCAGTACGTCATCGCTGCCACTGCGATTGGCCGGCCAGAAACCGATCACGCCATGGGCACGGGTCCAACCCTCGGCAATCATGCGCGCCAACATGGCCTGGGCATCGGCGAACAAGGCGCGGGCGCTGGCACCGAGTTTTGCATCGTCCAGAATGCGCGGATACTTGCCAGCCAGTTCCCAGGTCATAAAGAACGGTGACCAATCGATATAGGGCACCAAGTCATTCAAGTCATAGTTGTTGAACTGAAACACGCCGAGCTGCTTGGGTGGTTCGGGTTGATAGTTGTCCCAGTTCAACGCCATGGCATTGGCCACGGCATCGGCGTAAGGCATCACATCCACGTTACCCAGACGCGCCGCGGAACGTGTCCGCACTTCCGCATACTCTGCGCGAGTTTGCTCGATAAACGTTGGCCCCTG
>JBJHDG010000165.1:0-6058 GCA_050486425.1 Pseudomonadales bacterium
ACAGCCCCGGAACGGTGCGAGATTACCACGCCAAAGCCCGCCTGCTGGGCCATATGGATAGCCGCCAGAGTTTCACTCAAAGAGCCGATCTGGTTGAACTTGATCAGAATGGCATTGCCCACCTGCTCGGCAATACCCCGCTGCAGAATGCGGGTATTGGTGACGAACAGGTCATCTCCCACCAGTTGCACCTTATTGCCCAGGGCCCGGGTCAGGCTGGCCCAGCCGGCCCAATCGGACTCATCCATGCCATCTTCAATGGACAAAATGGGATACTGGCTCACCAGGGAACCCAGATAATCCACGAACTCGGTGTTCCCAAAGATCCGACCTTCGCCTTTCAAGTCATAGCGGCCGTCCCGATAAAATTCCGATGCCGCACAATCCAGTGCCAGGCTCACATCTTCACCCAGTCGGTAGCCGGCCTTGGCGACGGCCTCGGCAATCACTTCCAAGGCTGCGGCATTGGAGGGCAGATCCGGCGCGAAGCCACCCTCATCACCCACCGCGGTACTGAGCTTACGTCCCCGCAACACCGCCTTCAGGGCATGAAAAATCTCGGCGCCACAACGCAGGGCATCGCTGAAGTTGGTCATGGACAGGGGCTGCACCATGAACTCCTGGATATCCACATTGTTATCGGCGTGTTCACCGCCGTTGAGGATATTCATCATGGGCACCGGCAGACTCAGCTGGGGTGCTTTACCGCTGACCTGTTCATGCAGGCGGGCGATGTATCTGTACAGCGGCAGCTGCTCACTTTGCGCCGCGGCTTTTGCCGTGGCCAGGGATACTGCCAGAATGGCATTGGCGCCCAGCTTGGCTTTGTTGTCGGTGCCGTCCAGGTCACACATACGCTGATCCAGCGCTGCCTGGTCCAGGGCATTAACCCCCGCCAGCGCCGGCGCGATCTGCTGCCGGATATTGGTCACCGCCTGGCGCACGCCTTTGCCCAGATATCTGCCACTATCGCCATCACGTAATTCCAAGGCTTCGCGGCTACCGGTGGAGGCACCCGAGGGTGCGCAGGCACTGCCCCAGGAGCCGTCGCTGAGCAATACATCGGCTTCCACCGTGGGGTTACCACGGGAATCCAGAACTTCCCGCGCCAGAATCTGCTGAATTGTCGCCATGGTTATTTTACTTCCTCTTCCAGATAGGGCGCCGCCTTCACCACCTGATCCAATGCCTGCAGGGTGCGCAGCAGTTCTTCAATGCGGCCCAGGGGCCAGGAGTTGGGGCCATCCGACATAGCCTGTTCAGGATTCGGATGCGTCTCCATGAACAGCCCATCAATGCCGGCCGCTACCGCAGCCCGCGCCAGCACCGGCACCATTTCCCGTTGACCGCCCGAAACATTGCCCAGCCCACCCGGCATCTGCACCGAGTGGGTGGCATCAAAGACCACAGGCGCTCCTGTCTGCCGCATGATGGCCAGGGAGCGCATGTCAGAAACCAGATTGTTGTAACCGAAACTGAAGCCGCGCTCGCAAACCATGATCTGCTGGTTGCCTGTGGCCCGCGCCTTCATGACCACGTTGGCCATTTCATGGGGCGAAAGGAACTGACCCTTTTTGATATTGACGGGTTTACCCTGGGCACAAACATTCTGAATAAAATTGGTCTGCCGGCAGAGAAATGCGGGGGTCTGCAGCACATCCACCACCGCCGCCACTTCCGCCATGGGTGTGTCTTCGTGCACATCCGTCAACACAGGCACTGCCAGTTGGTGTTTTACCGTCTCCAGCACTTTCAATCCGGCCTCAATGCCTGGACCACGATAACTCTGCAAGGAAGAGCGGTTGGCTTTGTCGAAGGAGCTTTTGTAGATAAACGCCAGGCCTAGGCGCTGACAAATTTCCTTGAGCTGGCCGGCGGTGTCCAGCGCCATCTGCAACGACTCGATCACACAGGGGCCGGCAATCAGAAACAGCGGGCGGCGCCCACCCACATGAAAATCACAAAGCTGCATGACCGATGCTTCCAAATTCAGCTGATGCTGACCACACCCGCATCAGCTTTTGCACGCTGCAAATGCTGGCGCAGGGCGGCTTCGATAAAGCCGCGGAACAGCGGATGGCCATCCCGGGGCGAAGAAGTAAATTCCGGATGGAACTGGCAGGCCAAAAACCAGGGATGGTCCGCCAACTCGATCATTTCCACCAGGCCATCTTCCGACCTACCGGAAATCCGCAGCCCTTGCTGCTCCAGGCGTGGCACATAGTTGTTGTTGACCTCGAATCTGTGCCGATGGCGCTCCTGGATCACAGGCGCAGCATAGAGCTTTCGCGCCAAGGTATCAGTGGCCAGCAGACAAGCCTGCTCACCCAGGCGCATGGTGCCTCCCAGATCCGCTGCTTCGCTTCGCTGCTCACGACGCCCTTCCCGGTCCACCCACTCGGTGATCAGTGCTATGACCGGGAATGGCGTGCTGGGATTGATCTCGGTGGAGTGGGCCTCATCCATGCCTGCCACATGGCGGGCATATTCGATCACGGCTGCGTGCAAGCCATAACAGATACCCAGATAGGGCACTCCATTTTCGCGCGCGTACTGGGCTGCCTTGATCTTGCCTTCGAAACCACGCTGCCCAAAACCGCCCGGCACCAGAATCGCATCTACATCAGCAATGGAATCATAGCCATTGGCTTCGATGTCCTCGGCATCCACATAACGAATTTCAACCTTGGTGCGAGTCTGGATGCCTGCATGCACCACGGCCTCAATCAGGGACTTGTAAGCATCCAGCAGATCCAGGTATTTGCCCACAATCGCGATGCGCACCCGGTGCTCCGGATGCATTTGCGCCTCCACCACCTGCTCCCACTCATGCAGATCAGCTTCCGGACAATCCAAACCAAACTTTTCCACCACCAGAGCATCCAGATGCTGCTCGTGCAACATGCCAGGCACCTGATAAATACTGGCGGCATCCTTCAGTGAAATGACCGCACGCTCTTCCACGTTGGTAAACAGGGCAATCTTACCGCGGGACGACTTGGGCAGGCCACGATCGCTGCGACATACCAGCACATCCGGCATGATACCGATGGACAGCAGCTCCTTGACCGAGTGCTGGGTGGGTTTGGTTTTAATCTCACCGGCGCTGGGTAGATAAGGCACATAGGTAAGATGGATAAACAGTGTGTGGCCGGCACCCAGCTCTATGCGCAGCTGCCGAATGGCTTCCAGGAAAGGTTGTGACTCGATATCACCCACGGTGCCACCGATCTCCACAATGACAATGTCATTGCCTTCTCCCGCCTCGCGGATACGACGCTTGATCTCATCGGTGACATGGGGAATTACTTGCACGGTGCCACCCAGATAATCACCACGGCGCTCCTTGCGGATAACCTCGGCATAGATGCTGCCAGTGGTGAAATTATTCTTGCGCGACATGCGCGTGCGCAAAAAGCGCTCGTAGTGACCCAGGTCAAGATCCGTCTCCGCACCATCGGCAGTGACGAACACTTCACCATGCTGAAAGGGACTCATAGTGCCTGGATCCACGTTGATATAGGGATCCATCTTGACGATGTTGACCTTGAGTTTGCGGGCTTCCAGTACAGCAGCCAGCGACGCGGTAAGGATGCCTTTACCCAGGGAAGACACCACGCCGCCAGTCACAAAAATATAGCCAGTCATTGAAGAACCATCTTGAGAAGAAGGGACACCCGGGGCCAGCTGACAACCACCCCGGCTGAATATGCAAGATGGGATTGCACGTTAACAAAACAGCGCCCCAATCACAACGGAGCGCCCCGGTTAACGCCAATTCAGTCCGCCGCTGCCAGTGCCAAGCGCGCCGGCTGCCACGCCAACTGCCAGCCGTCCTGGGTGGCCAGCGCATCGGCCGCCACGGCGATACCAGGCACTGCCACCAGCCGCTGCTGCCACCAAAGTCGGGGCCAAAGCGGGCGCAGCCAGGGCGGCACCCCGGCCCGGGCCAACAGCCCTTGCACAGCGCGCTCACCCTGAGGCAATAGAATCCGATCGGCTGCGGTCGCGGGCTGCACCACAACGCGCTGGATATCAGGGCGCAATCCGGCACCAGCGGCCGGTGTTGCCGTCAGACAGCCCGCTGACCAAACCAGCGGCGCCGGTACTGACCAGTGCAGTGCCGTATAAGGTGCGACTGCCGCTGCCGGCACCAGATGCAACCCGTCCCGATGCCGCCGCAGGCTGAGCTCGGCAGCTACGCGATGACTGGGTTGCCGATCCGGTTTCGCCTGTAGCTGGCGCAGGATCTCGCCAAGATAAGCATCGCTCAGGTCATGACAGCCGGCCCGCGCCAACCAGTACCGCAGCAGCCGGAGCGGCTGCGGCTGCGCCAGCAGCGCCGTAATCTGCATTATGTCCCCTGTCCCGGCTGCGCACCCTGCCAGCTGCGCTGCCAGCGCCAGTTCGACCAGCTCGGCATCCTCCTGCAGATGCACAGCGGCAGCAGCCAGCGCCGCCCGCGCCTGGGGCCAGCGCGCTTGCAGCGCCGGCAGCACCTGATGGCGCAACTGGTTACGATCAAACTCCAGGTCCTGGTTGCTGGGATCCTCCAGCCATTGCAGCCCCTGGGCCTGGGCATAGGCCAGCAGCTCGGTCCTGGGCACCGCCAGCAATGGCCGCCACAGCTGACCCAAACCCAGCGCCCGGCGCGCCGGCATACCGGCCAGCCCCGCGGCACCACTGCCTCGCGTCAGCAGACGCAATAACAAGGTTTCGATTTGATCATCCTGATGGTGGGCGGTGAGTAGCGTCTCCCCAGCCCCAAGACAGTCCGTGAACAAGGCGTAGCGCGCTGTCCGCGCCCGCGCCTCTAACCCAGCTCCAGGCGCCACCTGGGTTTGCAGGCTCAGGCAGTGCACGCCCAAGGCCACGCACTGGGCTTCGCAATGTTGCTGCCAGGCCGCAGCTGCCGCCGCAATGCCATGATTGACGTGCACAGGACGCAGACAGTTAACGGGAAAGCCCGACTGACACAGACCATGCAACAGCACCGTGGAATCCAAACCACCACTGAATGCCAGCCAGAATTGCTGGCGGGGTTGTGCTTGGTGCTGCTGCAACACCGCCCGCAGGGCCTGGGCCAGCTGGGGAAACGCCTGCAGTGACGCGGCCATTAGCCTGTTGCAGTGCGACTGCCATAGGCCAATCGCACACTGGGCTCACCAAATTCTGCGCGCAGACTGGCCAGCAGATCATCCTGAGGCTGCACGCACCACTCGCGCCCCAGGGACAGACGACCCTGAGCATCACAGGCTTCATAGAGAATGCTCACGGCGCACGCACCCTGTCGATAAGGCAGCAGCAGTTGTTTCAGACGGGCTGCAAAATCCGGCTGCAGGCTGCGCCCCTGCACGGCAATCTCCAACTGGGCACCAAACCTGGCCCTTGCCTCATCCATACTCAGCACCTGCTCCACCCGCACCTTGCAGGCATCGGCATACTCATCCTTTTGGACTTCGCCTTCCACCACCAGTACGGCATCCTTTTGCAGGCGTGCCCGGTACTGTTCCAACACATCTGCATACAGGGCCAGCTCGACGCGGCCGCTGCGGTCATCCAGCACCGCAAATCCCATGTCGCCGCGCCGGCCTTTCATGACACGCATGGACACCACCAGGCCGGCCACCACCTGCCGCCCCTTTTCCGGCCGCAACTCGGCGATGCGACGTGGGCAAAAAGCCCGTAACTCGGCCAAATAATCATCGATGGGATGGCCGGTGAGATATAGCCCCAGGGTTTCCTTCTCCGCCTCCAGGCGTTGGCGCGTGCTGAGCGGTGCCACCTCGGGGAGCGCCACATCCTGCACCAATTCTGCGGCCGGACTGCCAAACAAATCAGTAATACCACTGGCTGTGTTCTGCGCCACCTGCTCGGCGCTTTGCATACTGGTGGGCAACTGTGCCAGCAACCTGGCCCGCACCTGATCCCGGGATTCCTGGGACTGGGCCAGGCAATCCATGGCGCCGGATTTGATCAGGGCTTCCACCACCCTGCGGCCAGCCTTGCGGCTGTCCACCCGCAAACAAAAATCCGTGAGATCGCGGAATGGGCCTTC
>JBJHDG010000166.1:0-6044 GCA_050486425.1 Pseudomonadales bacterium
GCTCCCTGGACACTCCTACCAGCATGGCTGCCAGGGAAGCGGCATCCGCCCGCATCTGATAGATCTGGGCCATGGTGGTGCGGCGCGCCAGCCGAACCTGAATGGACAGGTAAATCAGGGTGGCGCCCACAGCGATGGCGCCGAAAAACTCACCCAACGCCCCCAGATCCTGAATATCTATGCTCACTACTCTGTTCCTATGGTTCCAAAAGATTGAAGAAGATATCCGCGGCCCACCAGCCGCCGCCTCTCTCAGCTGCCACGTAGCGGCTTGGAATGTTGCCATTCCGCCAGCAGCGTCCGCAGCGCCGCCACAAACGCCAGGGGTTGATCCAGAAAGAGATGGTGCTGAGACTCAGGCACAGCGGCAAACGGCACAGACTCACCCAGCGTCTTGAACATGAAGTCGGCGATTTCCTGATTGAACACATAGCTGCTGTCACCATAGAGCACCCCCACACGACAACGCAGGTTCGCCAAATCTTCCGCCATATTGCTGAAGCGGAATTTGCTGAACAGTTCATCATCGAATTTCCAGGTATAGCCACCGGACACCGGCTTGATGGAATGACGACCGATGTAGTCCAGGATGTACTGATTGTCACAGTCCTGGGGTGGCATGAGCCGGAAGCGGGCCAGGGCACTGTCGAAGTCCGCATACACGCGTTTGGGTCGCACCGGCGCCCGCCGCGGATCCCGTTCCCAGTTGAAATCCGGCGGCCGGATGGCGGAGTCCGCCAGCACGATGCCCCCCAATCTGTCGGGATAGAGCAATCCAGCTTTGAGCGTGACAAAGCCACCGAAGCTGTGTCCGACGATCACTGTGTCCCGGCTCAGGCCGGCGTCACTGATCACCGCCATCAGGTCCTCGGCGAAACCCTCAGGGGTGTAGGCTTCACGGTGGTCGCTATCACCCATGCCCGCCAGGTCCACCGCCACCACCTGATACTGAGGCAAAAAGAACGGGGCGATAAAACTCCACCAGTGGGCATGGGCGCCATTGCCATGCACCAGCAAAATGCCGGGCTTGGCGCCGCCATCCCGGCCCCAGGCCAGGTAGTGAATGCTGGCGCCGGCCACCGCCACCCGCCGACTTTCCGGCTGCTGCGCCAGCGCGCGGACAAACCAGCCGGGCGCCTGGGTTTGTGTACTCATGATCGCTCTCCAAAAAAGCCGCTATTCTCCATGGCGCCCCTGACAGCGTCCACCAGCGCTGCCCAGCCCGATAATCCGGGCCTCATCAGCCTGGCTATACATCACCGGCCCTGCGCCCGATAATGTCGCGATTTGCCCGGCTCAGCCAGGCGCAGCAGAATTCTGACTGATGGAGATGCCCGTGACCGATATTGCTGAGATTGCTGCCAGTGTGCAGTCCCTGCAGCAGACGCTGGAAACACATAACTATATGTGCAGCAACCAGATCGCCACCGCCGTGTTTCTGGCCTACCACCTGAAAAAACCCGTTTTGATCGAAGGCCCGCCCGGCGTCGGTAAAACCGAGCTCGCCAAGACCACCGCGCAGATGTTTGATCTGCCGCTCATCCGCCTGCAGTGCTACGAGGGTCTTGATGAGGCCAAGGCCCTGTACGAATGGAAATACGGCAAGCAGCTGCTCTACACCCAGGTGCTGAAAGAGACCCTGGATGAGGTGCTGCAAGGCGCCAAGGGCTTTGCCCAATCGGTAAAGCGGCTGCACGAGTTCGGCGATATCTTCTTCTCCGAGGAGTTCCTGGAACCACGACCGCTGATGAAAGCCTTGCAGGCAGAGTCAGGCTGCGTGTTACTGATTGATGAAATCGACAAAGCTGATCATGAATTTGAATCCCTGCTGCTGGAAATTCTCTCCGACTACCAGGTATCCATTCCCGAGATCGGCACCATCAAGGCGCACAAGACGCCACCCCTGGTGTTTTTAACCAGCAACAATACCCGGGAGATTTCCGACGCCCTCAAGCGACGCTGCCTGCATCTGTATATCCCATTCCCGGATATAGAGCTGGAACAGCGCATCATCCACGCCAGGGTCCCGGAAATTCCGCCAGCACTGCAGCGGCAACTGGTGCAGTTTATCCATGACCTGCGAGATATGGATTTGAAAAAAGTGCCCGCCATCAGCGAAACCATCGACTGGGCGCGCACCCTGATGTTGCTACATGCCGACAAGCTGGACAACGATCTGGTAAAGGATACGTTGAATGTTATCCTGAAATTCCAGGAGGACATCGAAAATGTCCAATCCGAAATCAGCACTTTAACCAGCAATGCGCTGAAAGCCTGATCCGGAATTTTCATCATGGATCGCACCCTGACCAATTTCATCCACGCCCTGCGCAATGCGGAAGTACGCATTTCCACTGCAGAAACTCTGGATGCGTTCAATACCGTGGAGCTGGTTGGGTATCGGGATCGGCAGTTTCTTAAGCATAGCTTGGCGTTGGTGCTGCCAAAGACAGAAGCCGAAAAAGAAATTTTCGATACCTGCTTTGATCAGTTTTTCGCTTTCAACGAAGTGGATGACAGCAAGCTGCAACGTGCTGCCAACGAAGGGGCCGAAGCGGAGGCTGCACAGGCCGCAGGGGATGCCGGAGACGGCGGCGCTGGCGGTGGCGCTGTCGCCATGGAGGCAGGCGAGAGCGGCAAGCGCAAAAAGAAAAGTAAGTCGAAGTCAGCCGCCGCCGACGCCGAGATCGCCGACGAAGACCTGGGGCCGGGTGAGTTGGCTGATCCCGACTCCGCCCTGGGCAAACTGCTCATGACCAACAGCAAGGTGCAGGTGAGCATTGGCATTGCTGCCGCTGGGCGCGAAGTGGACGTCCAGGGCATCACCGTATTCACCCAGAAGGGTCTTTATACCCGCAAGATCATGGATGTCATGGGGCTGGCAGACCTGCAGCAGGAGATCGCCGGCTTGAAAACCAGCCGCCAGTTGCCGGAGCGCCGCCTGGCCCTGGAACTGCAACATCGGCGCGAGTGGTTGCGGGAACAGGTAAGAGATCATGTGGAACAGCAGTTCCTGCTGCATGCGGATGCCACCGGGCGCCGAGTGCGGGAAGAAATGCTGCGCAAGGTAAAGCTGTCCAACGTGGAGCAGCGTAACCAGCACATGATCAAGGAAGTCGTGTTCCGCATGGCGAAGAAGCTGGTGGCGCTGCACGCCCGGCGGCGCAAGGTATTCAAACGTGGCCAGCTCAACTTGCCGCGCACCATTCGCCATAACATGGCCTACGATGGTGCCATCTTCGACCTGCACTGGAAGTCGAAAAAAATCGACCGTCCCAAGGTATTTGCAATCTGCGATGTCAGCGGCTCAGTGGCAGAATACGCACGTTTTATGCTGATGTTCCTCTATAGCCTGGAGGAAGTGATGCCGAACATTCGCTCCTTCGCCTTTTCCTCCGACCTGGCTGAGGTCTCTGAGATATTCGCACGTAACAAACTGGATGATGCCATTGCGAAAACCCTGCGCGACTATGCTGCCGGTTCCACCAACTATGCCCAGGCTCTGCTGGATTTCCGGAAGCTATGCCTGGATGACATCGACAACCGCAGCACCATCATCGTTCTGGGAGATGCCCGCAACAACTATGCAGATGCCCGTGCCGATATCCTGAAAGAGCTGTACGATCGCAGCAAGCGCCTGATCTGGCTGAATCCGGAACCGCGCAGCACCTGGGATCAGGGCGACTCCGAGATGCGGCGTTACTCGGCCTATTGCCACCAGGTTGAGGAGTGCAACTCTCTGATGCACCTGGAACGCATTGTCAACAACCTGCTGCGTACCGTGAACTGAACAGTCGCCTCAATCTGCTGCGGGAAAGCGTGCCCGATCATGGGGGGCGGCCAGCGAAAGTGTCGGCCCTGCCGGCACGATACGGGTTGGGTTGATATTATCGTGACTGTAGTAATAGTGGGTCTTGATGTGCGCGAGGTTCACCGTCTCCGAGATCCCCGGGATCTGATAGAGCTCACGCATATAGTTTTGCAGATTTGGCATATCGGCAATCCGGTTGCGATTACACTTGAAATGCCCCACATACACAGCATCAAAGCGTACCAGGGTTGTAAACAATCGCCAGTCCGCCTCGGTGAGCCGCGTACCTACCAGATAGCGTTGCCGGGATAACAGCGCCTCCAGCTCATCCAGGGTGGCGAACAATGCACTGAAAGCCTTTTCATAAGCCTGCTGACTGGTCGCAAAACCGGCCTTGTAGACGCCGTTGTTAACGTTCGCATAGACCTTGGCATTGATGGCATCAATTTCCGACCGCAGTGCCTGTGGATAAAAGTCAAGCCGATTGCCAGTCAGCGCGTCAAAGGCGCTGTTGAACATGCGAATAATCTCCGCCGACTCATTGCTGACAATGGTTTGCGTCTCCCGATCCCATAGCACAGGCACGGTAACGCGCCCGGTGTAGTCCGGCTTTGCGCGGATATACAACTGATGCAAATATTGGCACTTGTGCAAGGGATCCTTGTTGCCAGGAAACTTGTCCGAAAAAGTCCAACCATGCTGGAGCATTTCCGGATCCACCATGGCCACCGGGATCAGCGCGCGCAGCCCTTTGAGTTCACGAAATATCAGAGTGCGGTGCGCCCAGGGACAGGCCAACGACACATAGAGCTGATAACGGTTGGCTTCGGCAGGAAACGAAAGAATTTGCGCCGATTGCGGCAGCTCACCCACAGGCTCCCCGATCCAATGTCGGAACCCGGCGTCTTCACGCTGGAATTCGCCACCGTTGGCATCGGTGTCATACCATTTATCCTGCCACTGGCCATTCACCAACAATCCCATGCTGCCTCCAACCACAATGCTTGCGTTGTTAGTTGACCTGCGGTGGCGTTGGTTCCATCAGCTGGAAGGCGTATCCGGCGCCTGCATACCCTGCTGCTGAAGGACCACAGTTGCTTCTGGATTGTGATGACCACTCACCACCGCCTGTAGCAGGCTGGCCACGTTTGGATACTCAGCAATGGTGCGCAAGGTTACCAGCGTTGGATGAATCATCGGCCAATGCCCGGCAGCATGGGCCTGCAACGCTTGCACCGGGGTAACCCAGCAACTGTCGGTAAGCTCCTCGGCATGATGCGCCGTGGTTTGCCCCGGCGGCAGTGCGGCCACAAAAAAGCGGGTGTCATAACGTCGGCCGACACCCTTGGGCGTAATCCAGTGGCTGAAGTAGTGCACCTGATCCGTGGCCAGACAAAGTCCTTCCTGCTGACAAAGTGTCAGCAAACTCAGTTCCGCCTGATGCACCTGGTGTCTGAGCGCGGCGAAATGCCTATCCGCCTCGGCATCCTGAAAATTCACCAGTGCCGCCGCTTGCGCCGGATTTTCCGCCCGATAGGCCAACAGCGCACCAGCTTCCTCAAAACTTTCCCGGATCGCCGCCACCCAATACGCCAAGCCGCCCTCACTCACACCCAGGCGTGCACAGGCCTGGGCCTCGTCCAAACCCAGGCAACAGCTCGCCAGCTCAGTATCCGCAGCATCCACCTTGCCGCCAGGAAACACATACATGCCGCCAAAGTCCGCTGTGCTGGGCCTGCGCACCATGAACACTTCCAAGCCGGCAGCGCCATCCCGCACCAGCAACAGCGTGGCCGCCGGACGCAGGATTTCCTCCTCATCACTCATGCAGGTTACCCGCTGGTAAGTTAAATGTACTGCGCAGCGCCCGCCACTTGGCAGCCATCCGCAACATGCTGGGCTCCTGGGTGTGGCTTGCCAGATCATCCATGGGTACCCAGGCCAAATCCAGGGACTCCGCACTGATCTGGTAATTGCGATGCGCGGCAATACAGAGATAACGCACATCAAAATGTCGATGCTCAGGATCCATCTTGCGCGCTGGAATACGGTGGATATCCAGATCAAAAATCGTTGGCAGCAACAAGCGGCAGGGAATCCCGGATTCCTCTTGGGCCTCCTGCACAGCCACCTCCCAGGTATTGGGGTTGCCATCCGAGTGGCCGCCCAACTGCAGCCAGGCGCCCAGCTTGCGATGGTGCGTTAGCAACACTTGCTTGCCACAGGGTGATAC
>JBJHDG010000167.1:0-6023 GCA_050486425.1 Pseudomonadales bacterium
GCCAAGCACATCGTCCACCTGGACTTCCAGCCGGCAGAGGTCGACCAGGCCTACCGACCGGAGGTCGAGGTCGTCGGCGACCTGTCCAACGCGCTGTGGCAGATCAACGAAGGGCTGACCGACGCCCATCGCGACATGGGGTGGGACCGGCTGGCCGACATGCGCAAGACCCTCGAGTTCGAGATCCTCGACCGAACCGGCTTCGGCGGCCAGGTGCAGTCGGCGCAGCTGTCGTTCATTGGCCTGGGCGGGCCAGCCGACCCTGACTCAGGATATTGGGCCTGGTTTGACATTCCGGTCATCTGCATGGAACACCAGCACTATTGCCAGGTTGAATAGCATATACGACCACAGAAACAGGCCCTGTGCTGCGAGCAACAAAATCCAGCCCAGCACCTGCAGCAGGACGCTGCCGCTGGCCGGCAGCAGTTGCTGCCCCAACCAGAGTTGCAGCGCTTCCTTGGCGGCCGCCAGTTGCAACAGATTCTGCAGCAGCTGGCTGCGTGCCTGCTCGGCGTTCACCAGGTGCCAAAGCGCCCGCTCCAGGCTGACCCCGGCAAAATCCGGCTGCGGGCGTTGCAACGCCAGCCACAGCAGCAGCGCCAGCAGCAGCACGGCTTGCAGCCACAAACTCAGGCGCCAACTCAACAGCGGTAAATAAGTGCTGCTGAGATGCCCCGCAAGCCAGCGCCGCCACAGCGCTTGCAGCAGCACCAGTACTGGCACCTGGGCAAACAGTAGTAGCCAGATATTGGCATCGGTAATGCGCACCAACCCCAGCAGTAATACCAGCGCCAGCGCTGCCGCCAGCAACAGCTGCCCTAACCACATGCCCAGACCACCGCGTAGCCATGTTTGCAGGTGGCTGGTCGGCGCCACGTACAAACCCAGCCAGGCCCGACGCCGCAGCCGACGTTGCCAATACAGCGCCATGGCCAACAACAAACTCAATAACAACCAACACAGCAACAACAGCCAACTGGGCAACGTACGGGCAAACAAATGCAGCAACCAGAGCGCTCCGGTTGCCAGCAACAACACCAGCATCTGATCCAGCGGGTGCTGCGCCCGCAGTCGCCACAATCTCATACGGTGCGCCGCCGTATGCGCCAGACCCGATGCATATTGGGGCGACGCACAAAGTCGGGATCGAAGGTGGCGGCACTGATCTCAGTCCAGTCACAGAAGCTGGACAATGCCGTTTCATCGAGGCGAAAGCGGCGATAATTGTTGGAAAAGTAAAGCACGCCATCCATTGCCAGCCGTGGCAATGCCAACTGCAACAAACTGATGTGATCCCGTTGTACATCAAAATCGGCGGCGCGTTTGGAATTGGAAAAGGTCGGCGGATCGCAGAAGATCAGATCGTACTGACCCCGATCCTGCGCTAGAAACTGCATCACATCGGCCCGCTGCAATTGATGTGGCGCGTTGGCACCTGGCTGCAGACGGCTGGCGTTCTCGCCGGCGCGCAGGATGCAAGGCAGAGCGTTAAGCTTGAAGTTGCGCTGCGCCCAATCCAGATAGGTGGCAGACAAATCCACACTCAGGGTTTGCGCCGCACCGGCCAGGGCGGCCTGGATACTGACTACGCCTGTATAGCAAAACAGATTCAGTACCCGCTTGCCTGCCGCCTGCGCCGCCAACTGCCGCCGCAACGGCCGATGATCCAGAAACAGACCAGTATCCAGATAATCAAACAGATTCACCCAGAGCTTGGCGGCTCCTTCCTGTACTGCAATAAATTCTCCCCGCTGCGCCTGGCGGCCATACTTGCTGCCGCCCTTGCCGCGCCGCCGCTGCTTCACGGCAATCCGCGTTGCCGGTAGCGCCAACACCTGGGCCACCACCTGCACCAACTCATTCAACCGCAACGCCGCCTGCTGGGGATCAATATTGGCTGGCGCCTGGTACTCCTGCACATGGGCATACAGCAACTGCTGCACATCCTCGTAGATATCCACGGCGGCAGCATATTCCGGTAGATCCGTATCGTAACAGCGATAACAGGTAACGCCCGTCCCCTTACGCCAGCCCTTCAGGCGTGCCAGATTTTTTTGCAGACGATTGCTCAGCATCTGTGCGCCGGCCGACAACACTGGCTGCGCTTGCCGCGCAGGTTGGCCGATACGATCCACCAGCAACAGGGCACAGGCGATGGGGCCGTTGAAAAACTGGTAGGACTTGCGCGCGCGCAATCCAGTAGCCCGGGCTAACTCGTCGTTGCCACACAGCAGTACGGCGCGCCAGTCGGGCACGGCCTGCTGTAAGGCCTGACCCAGGGCTGCATAGGTATCCAGATCCGTAGCCAGGCGTTCGTTATAAGGCGCATTGCAAGCCACCAAACCTGTGCCCGACACCTGCTGCAAGGCTGGCAGGGATTGCTGACGCCACTCGATAAATTCAGCCACGCCCGCCCTGACGGCATTGTCTCTGGCAGCCGCCAGTGCTGCGGCGTCCTGATCCATCCCCAGAAAGCAGCTGCGCAAGGCGGCCATGCCGGAAACCGCCTGGGCGCTGGCTTCCTCATAGAGTTGTTGCCACAGCTGCTGATCAAAGCCCAGCCAGCGGGTGGGTGCCTGACGCTGCAGGCCGGGTGCCTGCCCGGCCGCCATGAGTGCACCTTCAATCAGCAGGGTACCGCTGCCGCACATGGGATCCAGCAGACTGCCGCCAGCGGCGTAGACATTGGGCCAGCCGCCGCGCAGCAACATGGCCGCCGCCAAGTTTTCCTTCAGCGGTGCCGCGCCCTGGGTCTGGCGCCAGCCCCGGCGATGCAAGGGTCCATTGCCCAGATCCACCGCCAGCTGCACCTGATCCTGCTGGATCACCAGCTGCAAGCGCAGATCCGGATCCACCAGATCCACCGCCGGCCGGGTGCCGGTGCGCGCCCGCAGTTGATCCACGATGGCGTCCTTGACCAACTGGGCTGCATAACGACTGTGGCGAAAGTAGGTGCCGCTGACATGGGCAGCCACGGCCAGACGTTGCCCAGGCGCCAACTGCGCCTGCCAGTCCAGGGTCTGCACCAGGGCATACAGACGCTGGGTATCCGTACAGCGGCCGTCGGCCAGGGGCCACAGCACCCGACTGGCCAGGCGCGACCACATCAGCACGCGATATAAAAAAGCCGCGGGTGCCTGGGCGGGCAAATGCAGATTTACCCCGGCGCGAGCTGCCGTGGCATGGGGTGCACCCAGGGCCAGCAGCTCATCCACCAGCAGGTATTCCAACCCCAGGGCGCAGGGCACAAACACCTGGGCGGGTAACGGCGAGTTCTGGGAGGCTGCATGCTGCATGAATATAAGGTCGGGAGTCAGGGGCTTGAGGGCGTCAGTTTACACAGTGGCCACCAAACCGACAGACAATCCAGGCTTTGCCAATGGTCGATACTGGGGGTAGATTCGGAGCTGCACGTTCTCTTGCCTGTCGGATGACGCCTATGTGGTTGTTCGCCCTTGGCTGCTTGCTGTTCTTTGGCAGCCATCTGCTCCCCACGTTGCCCCGTTGGAAACAGGGCCTGCGCGCCCGGCTGGGCGGCAAAGGCTACCAGGCTCTATTCAGCCTGACCGCCCTTACTGGTCTGGTGCTGCTGATACTGGGCTATCCCGCCCTGCCCCGCAGCCCGCTCTGGTCAACGCCCGGTTGGGCCTGGCAACTCAACCCGCTGCTGATGCTGGGCGCTGCACTACTGCTGGCCGCCGCTTATGTCCCCGGTAATCTCAAGCGCTCGCTGCGTCATCCCATGCTCAGTGGCATCCTGCTTTGGTCCCTGGCGCACCTGCTGGTGGCGGGGCACCTGGCGGCCCTGCTGCTGTTTGGCCTCTTTGCCACCTATGCGCTGCTGGCCATGGCCTCCGCCAACCAACGCGGCGCACGCCGACAACAGCAGACCAGACCCTGGTTCTGGGACCTGCTGGTGCTGCTGGTGGGTGTGGGCTTGTACCTGCTGGCACTGGCCGTGCACGGCTGGTTGGGCAAACCCGTGCCACTGCCCTTCTGACGCAGGCTGAACTTGGTCCGCAAAGATCTCACCTCCCCCGCCTCCATGCTGGAAATGGTGAGCCGGCTCGGGCGCATCGGCGCCTGGTCAGTGGATGCGGAGGGCCAGTACATGTACTGGTCGGATATGGTGTGGGAAATTCACGAGCGCACGCCGGGCCCACCCCTGACCTTGGAAGAAGGCATTGCACATTACGCCCCGGAGTGGCGCCAGACCATCCTGGATGCGGTCACCGCCTGCCTGCAGCACGCCATTCCTTACGATCTGGAGCTGCAACTGATCACGGCCAAAGGTCGCCGTATCTGGGTGCGTGCCATTGGTCATGCGGTGCAGGATCAGCAAGGCCAGATCATCCGTATCGAAGGTGCCTTTCAAGACATCGACGACAAAAAGCGGGACCAGGCCACCATGCTGGAGCTGGCCCAGCGCTTGAACAGCACGCTGGAAACCCTCTCGGATGGCTTTTTCACCCTGGATGCCAAATGGCGCGTCACTTACTTGAATAATGTTGCTGAAAGCTATCTGCGCCAGGGGCGGAGAAAGGTGCTGGGCAAACCCATTTGGACACTGCTGCCGGAAACCCTGGCAACGGAATTCCGGCTGCAGGCTGAGGCCGCCCAAAGAGATCGCCAGCGTCGCACTCTGGAATACCATTTCCCTGGCCAGGCCCAATGGCTGGCCTTTCTCATCTATCCCAGCCCCGACCGGCTGACGGTTTACATCCAGGATGTCACCGAACAACACCGTCTGCGCGAGCAGCTCAGCCGCAGCGAGGAGCGTTTTCGCGCCGTGGCCAAAGCCACCGTGGATGTGGTTTGGGACTGGGATATTCAGGGCAAAACCATTGTCTGGGGTGAAGGGCTGCGCACCACCTTTGGCACTGACCCGGCCAGCTTAGGCCACGACCCCGCCAGCTGGCGTGACCTCATCCATCCGGCAGACCGGGCACGCGTACTCGACAATCTCTATCGGGTGCTGGCAACCCGCGCCGAAAAATGGGAGGACGCCTACCGCATGCACCGCCAGGATGGCAGCTATGCCCATGTGCAGGACCATGGCTTTATCCTGCGCGCTGCCGACGGCAGCCCCATGCGTATGATCGGCGCCATTCAGGACGACAGCACGCGCCGTGAAAATGAAGAACGCTTGGCGGAACAAGCCGCGCTACTGGACTTATCCAGAGATGCCATTGTGGTGCGCGACCTGGAACACCATGTGCTGTACTGGAGCAAAGGTGCGGAACGCATCTATGGCTGGAGCGCAGAGGAGGCCTATAGCTACCAGATCGAAGCTGATTTACCGGATACTTACCAGCATCCGGAAGATTTTTTCCGTGCCATGGATATCGTGCTGGCACAGGGTTACTGGGATGGCCGCTTCAATCAGTTGCGCGCTGATGGCAGCGCCATCGTGGTGGACGGACACTGGACACTGATGCGGGATTCCCAGGGCGAACCCAAGTCAATACTCGCCATCTACACCGATGTCACCGACAAGGTGCAACTGGAAGAGCAGCTACGCCGTTCCCAGCGCCTGGAGGCTATCGGCCAGCTTACCGGCGGAATCGCCCACGACTTCAATAATCTGCTAACCGTGTTGCAAGGCAACGCCGAGCTGCTGATGGCAGAACTGGCCGACAACCCACGGCTCCACAGCTTCGCTGAGATGAGCTTTTCTGCCGCACAACGCGGTGCCGAGCTCACCAGCCGTTTGCTGGCATTCGCCCGACGCCAGGCGCTGGAACCCCAGGTGGTGAACGTCAACCAACTATTGGCACGCATGGATCAGATGCTGCGCCGCACCCTGGGGGCGGCCATCAATATCGAATTGGTGCAAGGCGGTGGCCTCTGGCGTGCCCATGTGGATCCCGGTCAGTTGGAAACGGCTCTGCTGAACCTGTGCATCAATGCCCGCGATGCCATGCCCGAGGGTGGTCTACTGACGCTGGAAACCTGCAATGCCCATCTGGATCAGACCTATGCCAACGTCAACGCCGATGTTATCCCCGGCCAGTACGTGC
>JBJHDG010000168.1:0-6018 GCA_050486425.1 Pseudomonadales bacterium
ATCCAGGGCGTAACGACCGGCGCCGGCGTGGGTATCGAGGTAAACCAGGGGGGATTCTTTGGTCTTCAACCTGGAGAGGGCCAGCGTTAAAACACTGTGTTTGAGAACATCGGCGTGGTTGCCGGCGTGGTAGGCGTGGCGGTAACTGAGCATCTGGCCCTCCGGGCAAGGCCGCGACTATGGCCAAAGCACAGGAACAGGTAAAGCACCGGATTGCTTTCCCAGGGCAGGCAGCATACAAAGTCGGCCATAAAATTTTTTTCAGGAATTTTCCATGGCTTCAGTGGATGCAGCGCCGGCACAGTCCCGGCCATTTTTTTATGGTTGGGTGATAGTGGCGGGCGGCTACTGTGTTGGCCTGCTCACCAGTGGCCTGATGTCCTATACCCGTGGCATTTTTCTGGTGCCCATGGGTGAGGAGCTGGCAGTCTCCCGCCTGGAGCTTTCTCTGGGGTTCACCATCACCACAGCCGTGGCGGCGGCAACTGCGCCACTGGCGGGTTATCTGCTGGATCGCTTCGCCGTGCCGCGGTTGATGACGCTGATGACCATCTGGACGGCCCTGGGTTATTTCGCGCTCGCCATGGTGGGCGGCAAGCTGGGCATGTTCATGGTGCTGGGGCTGTTTTTTGGTTTGGCCACCTTCCACCTGGGAGGGCCTGCCACGGGCAAGTTGGTGGTGAGCTGGTTTGATACGCGCCGTGGTTTGGCACTGTCGTTGATCGCCATGGGGGCGTCCACTGCCGGTGTGATCACCCCGCCCATCGCCACCGCCCTGATCGAATTCATGGGATGGCGCTGGACCTATGTCGCTTTCGGCATTGGCACCCTGCTGCTGGTGTTGCCGATTACTCTTTGGGCATTGCGGGAGCCACCACCCCGGCGTGCACAGTCGCTGGCCAGTGACCAGGTCGGCGCTGACGCACTGGCGACGGCGGGTGCCGCCGTGCCCTATACCACGCCGGATCGTATCTGGCGCCGCAGCGAGTATCTGCGGGATTCCAGCTTCTGGGGCATCGTGTTGATCTTTGGTTTGATGGGTGCGGTGTTTTCCGGGATGTCATTGCACCTGTTTGCCCATATCACCGACGGCGGCATAGATCCCATTCGCGCATCCTTCGCGCTGTCCCTGATGGCCGGTTTGGCATTCGCCAGCAAACCTGTGTTTGGTTGGCTGGTGGACAAACTCGATGCCAGGGTCAGTGTACTGTTGTCGCTGCTGACCCAGTTGCTGGGCCTTGTCATATTCCTGTTCGGGTCCAGCTATTTGTTGCTGTTGTTGGCGGCCAGTGCCTTTGGGTTTGGCTATGGCGGCATGGTGCCGCTGCGCAGCGCACTGACAGCCATTGGCTTTGGTCCGCTGTCCTTTGGTGAAGTATCCGGTGCCATGCGCATGGCCATGGCGCCCTTCAGTATGGGCGCCATGCCATTGGCGGGCTGGATCTATGATGTCTACGGCAGCTATCAGGCGGCCTTTATCACGTTTATCGGCCTGTATCTGTTGGCATTGCTGGCGGTGTTGCTGCTGCGCTTGCGGGCGCCTGGCGCCGCCTAGAAACCCGGAGTGATGGAGAACTGCCAGTGCCAGTCCCGATAATCCAGATCGTAGGGGCGCACATAGTGTAGTGCCAGCACCAGGCCGCCGAGATTGGTTCGCAGACCAGCGCCATAGCTCAGCACGCTGGTGCGGTCGCCACCAAAAAACTTCGGGTTTTCGCCCCGGTTCCAGGCGGCGCCGGTATCGGCGAACAGATTGACATCCAGCGGGAAACCCAGGTTGCTGATGAGTCCCATGGGGCCGGTCAGGGGCGCCCGTACCTCCAGATTCAGCAGTCCCATGCGGGTGCCCTGCAGGCGGTCGAATTCCGGATTACCGATCAGGCGATAGGTCAGGCCATAGCCTCTGACCAGTGACGGATTGCCCAGATAGAGCGCACCCAGTAAATCGTTCTCACCGTCGCGTCCCACCTGCGCGTAATACAGGGTGCGGGCGGCAAAGGAAATGGGCAGGGTTTCAAAGGGCAAGAGATAACCGCGCAGATCCACCAACTGGGTGCTGTAGTCCAGATCGCCGGTGGCGGCGCCCACCTGAAAACGGGCGCGTTGCCCAAGTATGGGTGAGGTGGCGCCGAAGGTGGTGGTGTCGTACACAAGCGCTGTATTGGCGCTGGTCATACCAATACTGTCCATGGTGGGCAGGGATGTTTCGAATCGACCCAGGTAGACCCCAGATATCAGGTCAAACACGTCGACGTAACGACGGCCGTCAAAGGAAATATGGCGATAGTCGGCATTGAGTTCGATGCGGGTGGCACGATTCAAAGGATAGGCAACACCGCTGCCAAAGCTGCGGTCGGTAGTCCAGTAAATATCTGCGATCCGGTAATATTCGTTGGCAATCAGATCAGCACCTTCCGCATAGCGTCCGGACACATAGGGCACTTGGCTGGCAACCAGGCCCCAATTGAATCGGCGCGACAGGTTTTGATAGCCAAGCAGCACGGTGGTATTGCTGGCATCCTGGCCTTCGATATAAGTCAGGTTCAGATGGCTGACCGCGCGATGATTGCCCAGCATATCTGACCAGTACATGGTAATACCGCCGCTGCCGAAGCCACCGAAGGAGCCGGTGCCGACGGCGATATCAGCCTGGGAAATAAATTCGGGGCGCAGGCTGGGGCGATATTTTTCCCGGGACAAATGCTCCCTTGCCAGTTGTTCCAACGCGGGTGCCTGCAAGTAATCATTGATCAGCTGCTGTGGCCGCTCCAGCGGTGGCAGCAGCGCCCAGCTCGGATCTATCGCGATTTCTGTCACCGGCGTGCCGGCCATGGCGGCACCATCTTCAATCAGCATCAGGGCGTAACCGCCATTGCTGAACAGGGTAAAGGCCATGCTGTCGTTGGGGCCGGCAACACTGAGCGCCGGACTGAGTTTGGTAAGGCCGCTGATACCCGTTTGCACATTGGTGAGTTCAACGATTGCACCGCTTTCCAGATCCAGACGATAGATGTTACTGGTGCCGCGAATATCGGAAAGGTAATAAATGGCATCACCCTGGCGTGACAGCTGGGGGTTCACCTGTTTGTAGCCAGGCACATTGGGTAAGGCTTCAATGTGGCCGCTGTCCAGCTGCAATCGCGCCAGTTGCGGGATGCCGCGGGTGGGGATGGCAGCGGCGGTGCTGTTGGCCGGCAGTTGCCGCCCCTGCACATCAAAGCGATCCGTGACGTAAATCAGGCTGTTGCCATCGGCGCTGAAGATGGGGTGCAGGGAGGAATACAGATCCTGGCTGATACGTTGCAATTGCCCGCTGCCGAGGCTGAAAACATACAGGTCGGTAAAGCCCTGGCGCATGCCGGAAAACACGATACGTTGGCCATCCGGCGACCAGCTGGGATTGAAAATTTCATCCAGGGTGTCGAATTCGTGCACGCTACGGCTGCGACCATTGCGGCCATCGATGATTTCCAGGGCCGGCTTGCCTTTGCGGATACTGCTGTAGACGAAGTCGCGGCCATTGGGACTCCAGCTGCCCGCCGAACTCACAAACTGCAAGGCTTCAAAGTGTGGATCCGTGGCGGTGCGACTGATGCGGCGCAGGTTTTTTCCGCTGCGCACATCCATCAGGAACAGCTCCAGCGACAGGCGTTGGCGTTGCCCCAGGTATACCAGGCTGCGTCCGTCTGGGCTCAGCGCGGGTGCCAGATGCAGGCGCGGCAAATCCCGCCGATCCTTGGCGCTGGCCAGGGTGCGGCCCAGGGCCTCGCCGCTCTGCGCTTCAGCCAGCAAGGGTTCGTAATGTGCGCGCAGCTCCGCTTCCCAATCCTGCAGCAATTGCTCCAGGCTGATATTCAAGGCATAGCGAAAACCAAGCTCAATGTTGGCGCCGGCAGCAGATTCCACCAGCAAGCGGCCCAGGGCTTCGTCACCAAAACGGCCGCCGATATAGGCCATCAGGGCGTGGCCCTGGCGATAGGGTTGAAAGCGTCCGGCCAGGCGTCTGGGATTGACGGCCTCATCCCGCAGCGCCATATCGCGCAGCCACATGGCGCTCTGGCTGTCGTAAGGTCCTACGGATAAATACTCCGCCATACCCTCGGCAATCCACAGCGGCATGCGGATGGCGCCGGGAATATTGCCGAAGCGATCCGGATCCGCACGCCGGCCTGTCATATCAAACTGGAACGCGTGCACGAGTTCATGTCCCAGCACATGGTCGGTTTCCGCCAAGCTGCCGGCATAGGGCATGACGATACGGTTACGGAAAATTTCCGTGAAGCCACCGGTGCCTTCGCCGATGCCGCCCATGCTGGTGTTGGTTTGCCGAAAATGGGGATGACTGGCGTAAAAGATCAGTGGCTGGCGGCGGGTGAGTTCATGCCCCAACAGGCCTGACAGCCGTTCATACCAGCGTTCCGCCATCTGCCCCACCAGTTCGATATGCTCGGCGCCATCCTGGTAGTAATAGATATCGAAGTGCTCGGTGCGCAGAATCTGATAATCAAAGGGCTCGTAGCGGACGATGTTCTGGCCAAAATACTGCGCCAAGGATATCTGGGGAGAGAACAGCAGCAGGCTGCTCAGCAGCAGCGGCAGCAGGCGTGCGTGGCTTGGCACAACGATCTCCTTGTTCGGTGGTCAGGGGGTGACGATTAGCGGCGCAGCCTGTGCAGATTGCATCCTCAGGCGCAGCCTATGCAAGTGGGCGCGGGGGTCAAGCCCTGATTGCTGCTGGTGGCACGGGGTTGGGCGGAATTACCGGATGCTGCTAGCATGCAGGTTAGTGGGGTCAAGGGCGCGCAAGAACGCCTGGCCTCAAATCAGGCCCAGCGGGGAGCACTACATGCCGGATCCAGCCACCATCACCACCCGAATCGATCAGCTCGACTACTCTGGGTTGCGCATCCTGCCGGAATACATTGACCACAATGGCCACTTGAACGCGGGCTATTACCTGGTGTTGTTCGATCGCGCTCTGAGTTATCCCTGGCGTGAGTTGGGAATTGATTCCGAAGCCTGCCGGGCGGCGCAACGCAGCACCTTCGCCCTGGAGTCCAGAGTCATCTTCAAGCGCGAACTGCTGCCCGGGCAGCCGCTGGCATTTGATTTCGTGGTGCTGGATTACGATCACAAACGTTTGCACTTTTATCAAACCATCTGTCACGCCACCGAAGGTTGGGTGGCGGCGATCTGTGAACAGGTATCCATCTGTATCGATATGCAAACAAGGCGCAGTGCGCCCTGGTTGCCGGAGGTGGAAGCCAATATTGCCGCGCTGCATGAGGCGGACAAGGAACGCCCGCTGCCTGCCGAGATCGGGCGCAAGCTGGGGTTGCAGCGCAGATGACCACCGGGCCCTTTACCAGCTTTGCAGTTTTCTATCCGTTTTATTTGCAGGAGCACAGCCAGCGGCTGTGCCGGCGCATGCATTTTATCGGCACCAGTCTGGCGCTGTTGTGCCTACTGCTTGCAATGCTGAACCTCCAGCCTTTATTTGTTTTGCTGGGCTTGGTGCTGGGCTATGGCTGCGCCTGGATTGGTCATTTTGTGTTTGAAAAAAACAAGCCGGCGACTTTCCGCCATCCCTGGTACAGCTTTCTGGGCGACTGGGTGATGTACCGGGACATGCTCACCGGCAAACTGTCGTTCTAGTTGCAGGGGGCTGCAGATGGCATTGGTAATGGCATTGGACCAAGGCACTTCCAGTTCCAGGGCCATGATCTTTGATGCGGCCGGGCATCTGCTGGGTATGGGCCAGCACCCCTTTGATCAGCAGTTTCCCCGAGATGGCTGGGTAGAGCAGGATCCTGAGGTGTTGTGGCAAACCACCCTGCAGGCAGGTCGCGACGCATTGCGGCAGGCGGGTGTGGAGGCCAGGCAGCTGGCCGCCATCGGCATCACCAATCAGCGGGAAACCACGTTGGCCTGGGATGCGGACAGCGGCCAGGTGCTGCACAACGCGCTGGTGTGGCAAGACAGACGCGGCGCCGAACATTGTCAGCGCATCCAGGCCGA
>JBJHDG010000169.1:0-5983 GCA_050486425.1 Pseudomonadales bacterium
GCTTTACGTAGTCCACCAGCGGCATGATGGGCAGCCAGCGCACGTCGTAGATAAAATCATCCAGGGCAATGTGATAACCCAGATCCCGCAGTGCCTGCAAAGATGCCTGCAATGTCTCATCCGGATCCGTGGATTCCAGCACCTCGAATACAATGCGCTGTGTGGGAAATGGCAGGTTAGCAGCTGCCTCGAAAAAGGATTTGGAGAGATTGATAAAGGCCTGCTGCTTGCCCACCAACTGATCAAGGCCGATGGCAACAAAGGTATTGACGATTACCTGAGAGGTGGCCTGCACATCATCGAAGCTGCCGGCGCTATTTTGTTCGCTGCTGCGAAACAAAAGCTCATAGCCCAGCACCTGTAACTCGCTGTCATAGATGGGCTGACGACCGACAAAAATATCTTTCATGCGGTGCAAATACCCTGGCGCACAAAGCGCAAGTATAGCCTGCAATCCAGCCACCCCCGGTATTGCCGCACAAGCCGAATCGACCGGGCCCTTGTCAGCCATACACCCGAGTCTCCAGAATGGTGCGGTTACCCAAACAGGGAAGCACCCATGCTCAGCAGGCTCCGCAACCGGGACGAGTGGCAATTTTTCCGCATCCTACCCCTGGCGGACCGCCTGTTGGCAACCGCCTGGTGGTTGCTGCTCATCGCCAGAGGTCTGCTGCCGGCACTGTTTGCGCTGGCACTGGGCGTGCTGGTGAGCGCTGTGACTCAAGGCTCCCAGCTCGCCCCCGCCCTGATCCTGGTGGGCATGACATTCCTGCTGCTACAGGTACTGGCACCGCTGCACCAAACCGTCAGTGCCAATCTGGGGGATCGCACCGCTGCCTGGCTCTACGATAGCCTCACCAAAGCCTGCCTGGCACCGCCGGGCATGGCCCATCTGGAAAACCCGGCGCTGACCCATGACCTGACCATGGCCCGGGACTTCGATCTGGGCATCACCGGCCCACCCCTGCATATCTCCCTGGATTTCATTGCCGCCGGCCTGGTGGAGCTGGTGGGTGGGCTGGCCTGCGCCCTGATTCTGGCCTTCTACGCCTGGTGGGCGCCATTACTGTTGGGCGGTGCCTGGCTGGCCACGCACTATCTGCTGCGTGAAAGCGGCGTGTGGAAAGACCGCAACACAGAACAGGTACGGGATGCCCAGCGCCACGCCGAATACAGCTACCGCTTGGCGGTGGATCCACCAGCGGCCAAAGAACTGCGCCTGTTCGGACTCAGCCAATGGCTGCTGGCCCGATTCCGCCAGCAACGCCAACTGTTGTTTGAACTGCGCTGGCAGGCCACCCGCTTGCGCCAACGTCCGGTGCTCTGGAGCCTGCTGCTGGTCACCCTGGCCAATCTGTGCATCTTTCTCAGCCTGGCCCTGGCGGCAAGCAGCGGCCAGCTGCCGTTACCGCAACTGGCTGTGTATGCCATGGCCGCCGTGGGTACCAGCATGATCGCCTTTGGCGGTCTGTCCTGGGCCCTGGACAGCGCGGCGGCACCTGTAGGCGCCACATTGCGCCTGGGGCCAACCATGCAGCAGGAAGGCAACTTGCAGACGGGCACCCTGCCCGCCGCCCAAATGCCGGCAACCTGCATTGAGTGTCGGCACCTGGGGTTCATCTATCCCGGCACCAATACGCCTGTACTGCAGGATTTCAATCTGCAGATTCCTGCGGGCAGTTCATTGGCGATCGTGGGGCAAAATGGTGCCGGCAAAACCACCCTGGCCAAGTTGCTGTGTCGCCTGTACGACCCGCAGGCAGGCAGTATTCTGGTGGATGGTATTGATCTGCGGCAACTGGATATCCGCAGCTGGCGCGAACGCGTCACCGTCGTGTTCCAGGATTTCATTCGTTACGAGCGCAGTCTGCGCGATAACGTTGCGCCTGGTGCGCTGCCAGGCGCAAGCACAGATGCACAAATCCGCCAGGCCCTGCAACTTGCCGGGGCGGAGCAGCTGGCAGATTTGGATCAGATACTTGCCAAGGGCTATGCCGGTGGCACCGACCTTTCCGGTGGTCAGTGGCAACGCGTTGCCCTGGCCCGGGCCCTGTTTGCCGTATCCCAGGGTGCCGGACTGGTGCTGCTGGATGAACCCACGGCGCAACTGGATGTACGGGCGGAAGCGGATATCTTCCGCCGTTTGCTCACTGCCACCCGTCATACCACCTGCATTTTGATTTCACATCGTTTTTCCACCGTGCGTCTGGCGGATCAAATCTGCGTGTTGGAACAGGGCCGGGTCATTGAGCTGGGCAATCACGAGACATTGATGGCGTTGGGCGGCCGCTACCAGCAAATGTTTCAACTGCAAGCGGCGCGCTTCAATGCGGAAGCCGAAGCCGGTGCACCATGAGCAGCGCCGCTGACACTTTCGATCACCACCAGGAAGTGCCTATGCCGGGCGGGCTGGCCGCCATGTGGCGGGCGTTGAAGCGCGGCTACCAAGCTGAACCCTGGTTGCTGAGCGTGGCCCTGGGGCTATCCCTGCTGGCGGCGCTACCGGACGCGCTGATAGCCCTCTGGCTGAAACTGCTGGCCGATGGTTTGCTCAGCGACAACCAGGGGCTGCTGTATCTGGCGGCTGCCGGCCTGGGGCTATCCAGTGCCGCCACCTGGTTTCTGCGTGTGATCAGCGATCGCACCCAACGCCGCTTTCGCGATCGGGTCACCATTGCACTGGAATCCCATGTCGCGGGCTTGCAGGCAGCCGTCAGCACGGTGACCCACCATGAACGCCCGGACTATCTGGATCGTTTGGCCGTGCTGCGCAACCAGGTATTCGTGCTGGATCACATGTACATGTCGCTGTTCACCACCTGCGGCTGGCTCTTGCGCCTGGCCGTCACCCTGGTGTTGTTGATCAGCGTGCACCCGGCCTTGGCATTACTCGCCCTGTTCGCGCTGCCCACCGTGGTCACTGCCAGCTGGCGGCCTGGCCTGGAACGCGCCACCGAGGAAAAGGCCGCCAGCCACAACCGTCAGGCCCGGCATCTGTTCGATTTGGCCACCACCGCCGTGCCAGGCAAGGAAGTGCGGGTGAGTAACCAGGAGCCGGCTCTGCTCAGTGCCAGACGCGCGGCCTGGGAACGCTGGTATCAGCCGTTGGCCCGGGTGCGCTGGCACAGCGCCGGCTGGCATATGCTGGCCTGGGCAATTTTTGCCGCCGGCTTTATGGGTGCGCTGGTGTTTGTCGCCTGGGGCCTGCAGGCCAGTGCTGGTGCTGTGCTGTTGGTGCTGGCCGCCGGCGCGCGCTTGTCGGCCTACATTGGTGCCACCGTGGGTGAAATCGGCTTTTTGCGCGGTATCTGGCTGGATGGCGCCAAGCGTATGGCCTGGCTCGAAGATTACGCCAGCGCCCAGGAACAATCGGCCAGCGCGCCGGCACCGACGCGCCTGACCCAGGGTATCCGTATCGAAAACCTGTGGTTTCGCTATCCAGGCACGGACAAGCCGGTGCTGGCTGATATCAACCTGACACTACCCGCAGGTGCGGTGATCGCCCTGGTGGGTGAGAACGGCGCCGGCAAATCCACGCTGGTGAAACTGCTATGCAAATTTTATCTGCCAGATGCCGGTCGCATTCTGATCGATGAGCAACCACTGAGCAGCATCGACAGCAGGCAGTGGCGTCAGCAACTGGCCGGGGCGTTTCAGGATTTTTTCCGTTTTGAGTTACCCGCAAAGCATAGCGTTGGTATCGGTGAACTCTCACTGGCGGAAGATACCGCCAGAATTCAAGCGGCGCTGCACCGCGCGGATGCCGGACAACTGGTGCAACAGTTGCCGTCGGGCCTGGATACCCAGCTGGGCAAAACCTGGCCGGCGGGTGTGGATCTGAGTTTTGGCCAGTGGCAGAAGCTGGCGCTGGCCCGTGGTTTCATGCGTAACGCACCCCTGCTACTGCTACTGGATGAACCCACCGCAGCATTGGATGCTGAAACCGAGCACAAACTGTTTGCCCAGTATGCCAGCGCCGCCCGCAGCGAAAATAATAATGGCCGCATCACGCTGCTTGTCTCCCATCGCTTTTCCACGGTGCGCATGGCGGATCTGATTGTAGTGCTGGATGGCGCTCACATCAGCGAAGTTGGCACCCATGATGCGCTCATGGCGCGCAATGGGCAGTACGCGGAGTTGTATCGGATACAGGCGCATGCCTATAAACAAAAAAGTCAGAATGACGAAGGGGATTATACTGGTGGTACCACCTGATTGTTTTTCAAAATTCCTGCTTACGTTCCGCCTTTGCTTTCTGCCAGCAGCACTGGCTTTGCTGGTTGGTTGCGCCAGCTTACCCTATAACCCTGGCCTCACCTACGATGATCCGCGCCTGCCAACGATCACCCCGGAAGGGCCCGCCATCGTCAGAGGTCCCTCCAACTGGTTCTTTGATAATGCGGACTGGTTCTGGCCGCAAAGCTGGATCAGCAAACTGATTTTTCTGGATACGCGGGTGGACAACCACACCATCAGTCCGGAGACGGAGGAGATCATCCGGCAATACCTGATTACCAACGAGCTGCACCATGTCAAGGTCAGGCTCAATGCCTATCATGTGGGTGACGAATGGCGGCGTCTGTTCACTAACAGATCCGTGGGCGCAGGATGGCGATACACCTTTGGCATCGTTGCCTGTGTGCAGTACACCGTCTATCCCGGCATCATTATGGGCGGCGATAATTACAATCCTTACACCAATACCATCAACCTGTATTCCGATGTGCCCGCCATTGCCATCCACGAAGGCGGCCATGCCAAGGACTTTGCCAATCGCCGTTTCAAGGGCGCCTATGCGGCCTTGTACATGATTCCCTTTGTGAATCTCTATCATGAAGCCCGCGCCACGTCTGACGCCCTGGGATACTTGCGGGAGAACGAAGCGCTGGCATTGCAGCGGGAGGGTTATCAGATGCTGTATCCCGCCTATGGCACCTATGTGGGCAGCAACTTTGCTGAACTCTCGGACCGGCGCTACTGGCAGATCTATCTGGGCAGCATCGTGGCAGGACACGTGATGGGCCGCACCCGAGCAGCATTTTTGCGTAACGGCGGCAATACGGACATCGAAACAGTCGAATCCGCCGCACCCTAATCCGGTGTCTGCGCGCCAAACAGCGCATCCAGCTTACGCTCGTAGGCGTGATAATCCAGCACCGCGTACAGCTCATCCCGAGTCTGCATCTGTGCCAAAAGCGCTTGTTGTCCGCCCTGCGTGCGCAGCGCCTGATACACCGCCTGGGCAGCCTTGTTCATGGCACGAAATGCCGACAGCGGATACAGCGCCAGGGCGATACCTGCGGTGGCCAATTCATCCCGGGTGTACAGGGGTGTACGCCCAAACTCGGTAATATTGGCCAATACAGGTACGGGTACAGCCTCGGTAAAGGCCCGATACTCATCCAGCGTTTCCATGGCTTCGGCAAAAATCATGTCCGCGCCCACCGCCACATAGGCCAGTGCCCGATCCACGGCCGCAGCCAGCCCTTCCCCAGCTCTGGCATCAGTGCGGGCCATGATGATGAATTGTCCATCACTACGCGCATCCACGGCGGCACGCAGACGATCACACATTTCTTCCGTACTCACCAAGGCCTTATTCGGCCGATGCCCACAGCGCTTGGCGGCCACCTGATCTTCCAGATGCAACCCGGCCGCACCGGCACGGGTCAGTTCCTGCACCGTACGCGCAATATTGAAAGCCCCACCCCAGCCGGTATCCGCGTCCACCAGCAACGGCAGATCACAGGCGCCCGTGATGCGACGGGCATCTTCGCAAACATCGGTAAGGGAAGTCATACCCAGATCCGGCAGCCCGAAAGAGGCGTTTGCAACCCCGGCGCCCGAGAGATAGATCGCGCGAAACCCTGCCTGTTGTGCCAGCAGTGCCGTAAACGCATTGATGGTCCCCGCCACCTGCAGTGGTCGCTCCTGCTGCAAGGCCGCTCGCAATCGGGCACCTGGAGATGACATAACAGACTCC
>JBJHDG010000170.1:0-5981 GCA_050486425.1 Pseudomonadales bacterium
CTGCACGTCAAAACCAGCGTCGGCCATGGCCGCACCGAATTCCTCGGTGCTGTGCATCCAATAACCACCCTGGCTTTGATAGGCGGAACCACGTTTGGCCGAGCGCAACACATGGCGGGAATTGGCGATCAGGCCCAGCAACTTGCGCACCTGACCGCGGGCCACGGCTTCCTTGATGACATACCAGGTCCAGTCCATGACCTTCTGCTTGCGGCCAAAATCAATGCAAAAGAACAGACCATCCGCGGTCAGCCAGTTGCGCACACGCCGCAACACCTGGGCCTGGGGCGGCGCGGCGTAGAGGGCATTGATGCACAGCACCAGATCGAAGGCGCCGGCGGGGAAATCGGCGCGCTGGATGTAGTCCCGCACCATGGTGACGGGCACACCGGCCTCAGCATATTTTTGTGCGGCAATGGCGCTCATCTGGGGGTCCATGTCCACATGGGTGAACCTGGCTTCCGGCAGCAGCTTGGACAGGGCCAGAATGTAGTTGCCCGTGCCTGCGCCCAGGTCGCATATCCGCAGCGGCCCGGACAGCCCACGCGCCTTGATCACCGCGACCAGCCTGGCCAGGTTTTCCTGGTAGGTGGGCATCATTTCGGTCATCAGGTCGTACTGGGTGGCGTAATCACTCCAGGGGATACCGGCCCCAACGGTGTTAGCAGTGTCAGCGGTGTCTGGGAGTGCCAGACCTTCGGCTACATCGACACCCACCTCGGGTGCAGCGGAAATATCGGACATGGGCAGATTCCTTGAATTGGCCGGGACAACACAAAAATGTGAGGGGGATCACATTCTTGACTTGGTTCGAGGCTATCAAGATTTCTCTGCCTGACAAGCATTGATCCAGTCTAAAACTAACCGAAATGCAACCAGTGCTTGTCGTTTCTAGCGTTTCATCAACTTCATCATCAATCGTGTTACTGGACGTAACGCTTTGTAGAAGAAGATCCGGGCCCGATCCATACCATCCAGACTTACCAGTCCATCCCGAATGGCCAACTCGGCCACGTCACGCCAGATCTCATTCCAGTAGGCGGGATGCACGCCTTTGCCTTTGATCATGTCGAAGTAGTTCACCATCATCACATTCAGGCGACCGCTCCAGAGTGGATCCTCGTAGCTAAGGCCAGTGGGGCGAAACCCCACCTTGCGATAAAAGCCGACGTACTTGTCCATGCTGGACATCACCAGCCAGGGCCGATCCGCATCCACGCAGGTGGTGCAACCGAACCGGAACAGACCAGGAAGCAAGTCACTGCCACGATAATCCGGATGGGTGGCAAGTCGGGACATTTCAAAGATCTGATCCCGGCGCGGAAAGTGCGACGGCCACTTCACATAGGCTTCGGCTTCCAGGGGCTCATCGAGCTGGGTATAGCGGAATCTGGTGGTGCCAATCACTTTGCCATTGCGTTTGGCCACCAGAATGCGCGAGCGCGCATCATGCATATCACCGGTTTCCTCCGGCGAGCGGATCGCGCCAATCTGCCCAGCCTTCTGATTGGCAAGAAAACGCAGCTCCAACACCGCCCGGTAATCCTCTTCGGTTTTCAGGCAATAGTAGGTGGTGCCCTGCGCCATGGATTCCGGCGCAAACCCCACACCGCGCAGCTGTTCCAAGGTTTCCGCATCACTGAATTGAATCAGGTACTGGCCAATGGCACGCCGCCCCAGCGCCGACAGATCCCGGAACAGGGTGCCCACGGTGAGCTTGTCCTCACCGGCCATGGAGGTGACGCCAACGCGCACAATTTCCACCCGCAGGGTGACCACGCTACCCATGGGAAACACGGCGGTGAGGTGCAGACGCATGCCGGGAATCAAAAATTTGTTGCGCAGGCTGCAGGAGAGCTGCAAACCATCCTGGGAAATGTCTCGAATCTGGAAGTACATGTACTCATCGAAGCGTCCGGGCGCTGGCGCCACACAGGTGGGCAGGAATTCGTCACTGCACAGCCAACGTTTGCTGCGTCGGCGTTCGGTGCCCACTTCGCTGGCTTCGGTCTGGCGGGAAAAGCGGATACCGATCAGATTAACCCGGTTACTTTGCACCACCTGATCCACCACCAACCCCTCAAAAGAGGTGCGCTGGCCGGCAATCACCAGCTCCAGATCGATGGCAGCGCCTCGTGCGAAACCATGTTCTGGACCAGGATCAAGAATTTCCACCCCCAGGGGCGAGAGGCGCCAGACCCGCACATCCACATAGCTGGCACCGTCCCGAAGCTTCAGGCGCGCCAGAATTCGGTCGTTAACCCGCACATCCGCCGGGAAGATAGACGCATGAATATCTTCGAAATTCGGTTGCTCAGGACGCGACATAATCAAGCTGACGCCGGAGGGATTCTGCACGACCATTCTCCTGACTGCGGATGTAGTTATAGGGCTCCATGACCCCTTGGTAGTTTTTATCGTCCGGTCTGAGAATATACAGAGCCTGGGTGCCAGGGAAGTCCCGGATCACCAGACCCAGTTCGGGCAGATCCACCCGTTGGTAACGCACATCCAAGCCCAACTCGCTGAGCAGGCGATGGGAACGCTCGCACAGCAGGATGTCTCCCGGCCGCAGCAATCGCGCCAGGGCAGGCTCCTTGGTGAGTTCATCCACACGGCTAAGAAAATTCACGGGTGGTCCCAAGGCAGTGATCTCCACCGAGGAATCCAGCCCACCAATATTGCCCACCACAGCCTCACCACTGGAAATCAAAATGTACCGCCGGATGTTCACCATGGTAGCGGTGGCGTTCATATCTGCATTTAAGCGTGCTATTTCCAACCCGGCGGCCACTGCGCGCAACAGATTCAACTTCACATACTCGCTGTCGAAGTAAGCGAATACCAGATCACCCACCTTGCGCGGGATGCCCATGTGCCGCTCCACAGCATCCGAGCAGACCTTCATTTCCGGGATCACGCTGTGGCGGATGAACTTGTCCAGGTCCCGGGAATCCTGGGTAAAACCACGGATGTCGCTGAACAGGCAGGCAATATCCAGTTGCTTGGCGGCCAGCACATCCAATGATGCCTCCAGCACCGTGCGCCCTTCGTCATCCACCTGCTGCTGCAGACGTTGGGCAATCACCTTGGGAATGAACGCCCGGATGCGGCCGGCGAAATCAGAATTCAGATCAGAAATCTTCTGCTGAACCAGCATGTTCTCCTGGTTCAGCAGAAAGTTGCGCACATCCGACAGGTAGGAGGAACGGATCAGGGCCACCATGGAAAAGGTCACCAGGGTGCCGCTGACAATATAAGTCACAGGCACACCTGCCTGGGCCAAAATCAGTGACTGCGCCAGTATCACCAGCGCGGCAAACACAAAGCTGTTCAGTGCCGTCATGCGCAGAATCATGGTGGCGCCAATCACCAGCAGGAAACACCAGACCCAGGCCGAAGGATCATGCCAAAGGGCCACATAAGCCTGACCGATACAAAAACCGGCACAAATACCAATGGCGGGCAGCCGGTACCAGTGCAGCTGCCAGGCCAGGGGTGTGAGATAGAAGGCCAGACCCGCCAGGCTGGCGAAAGCAATGCTGAACCTGAACCAGAACCAGCGCTGCAGCGGCTCCAGCCCCATGGCCATGTCGTAGAAGAAGTAATGCAGCACATAGGCCAGGGCAATAATGGGCAGCATAAAGCGCACGCCAAAGATAAACGCGGCACGCTCCTTGCGCTCCCACTCGGCGGCCCAGGGCGTACCCTTGACCAGCAGTGCGGGGAACAGCCAGGCAATAACGGATTCAAACCACCTCATGCTTGCCTTTCACAATTGCCGTTCGTCTCAAGCCCTGGCTCCCATACAAAGCCCTTACCAAGCCTAGCCCAGAAAGCGTGCACTGGCGCACGGCGACCCCGCCCAGGGGCAACTAAAGTGAAGCCTTTCCCGGCCCTGTGCAAGCCCATATGCCGCCACGCAACAGCCTTATGCTACGCAACTGGTCCATCGATCTGGGCAGCCGACATTGCGCGCATCCGTCTGGCCTGCAAGCCTATTTCGACCTGGGACCGACCCGCTCCGGGGCGCTGCGGGTAGTGGGTCCCTTTGGCGCTGAGGGCTTATTGGCACCCGCGGTAAAAGCCTGGATGCAGGATCTCAGTGCCGCCCTGGAGGCGCTGCCCCAATTCCATGCCTGTTATGTGCTCTGGGGCGCCTATGCCAGCAAACCCCAGGGGACAGAATTCCAGCTGGATGTGCTGGGCAGCCCGGCGGGATTCCTGCCCAACCCCTGCCTGCGCACGGAACTGGCGCTTTGTGTGCAGAACGCCACCCTGAACACCGAACGGGAGTGGCAGCTGGACAAGGCCCTGGGTATCGCCCGTCATAACAATGGCCTGATTTTCGAGATTGCCCCGCCCAGCAGCAGCCGCGGTCTGAGCCGCTGGCTGCCGGGCTGTCAACGTATCCGCATCTCCGCCGACAGTGCTGGCGGCGACCCCGCCACCATGCATCCATCCCTGGCACCGGACATGCTGGCCCTGCTCGGCGAATGGGCCTGGCAACTGCTGCAAGGACGGGCACCGGATCCAGTGCGGGACAAATTCCAGTTCCAAAGCCAGAACTACCTGTTCCATTGGCAGCAGGGCAGCCAGCAAATCCTCTGACCCCCGCGCCGACCCGCTGCGGCGGACTGGCAGACCGGGTAAAAGCTGCTAAAACTAACGTTCAATCAGGTCAATTTTGACCGGATATTGGTTTGTCTGACCGACTCGTTAGCCAAGGACAGCTTATGCACAGGAACCCCACCCAGCAGGTCCATCCAAGACTCTGGCTCAGCACCAGCTGTCTGCTGGGCCTGCTCCTGCTACCCGCTGCCCAGGCTGAAGAGGCCATCAGCGAAATCCTGGTCACCGCCAGCAAAACCACCAGCAGCAGCGTGCAGCGTACCCCCATGGCCCTGACCGCCCTGGACCAGACCGCCCTGGATGCCGCACGCCTGGACCAGGGCCCGGATCTGCAGCTGGCGGTGCCCAATATGCTGTTCAGCAATGAGCAATTCTCCCTGTCGCAGCTCAGTATCCGTGGCATTGGTCGCAATGCCGTGGGTGTGAGCGCTGACTCTGGCACCGCCATTCATTTCGATGGCGCCTATCTGCAGTATTCCACCTTCTTTGAAGCGGAGTTCTACGATATGGCGCGCATCGAGGTGCTGCGTGGCCCCCAGGGCACCCTCTATGGCCGCAACAGCACGGCCGGGGTGGTGAATCTGGTACCGGCCCCACCCGGCACAACCGCATCGGGTAATTTCAGTCCAGAGCTGGGTCCCCGGGGGCGATTACGCATGACAGGCCATCTGAATATGCCGCTGGGTGAAGACCTCGCGATCCGGGTGGCCGGTATTCTATTGGCGCAGGATGGCTACACCCGCAATGAATTTACTGGCAGCCGTATCGATGATCGGGATCTGTGGTCCCTGCGTCTGGGTATGACCTGGCAGGCACCCCTGGATACCGAAGTGCGCCTCAGCGCCCAGCGTTTCCGGGAAAATGACGCCCGCATGCGCACCAACAAGCAGGCCTGTGTACCGGATCCGGCGCCCTTCCCCTTCAACCAGGGTTGCCTGCCCGGCCAGCCGCTGACCCAGGTGGGTGTGCCCAATTCCCAGGGCAGCGTCACCGGCATGCTACCCAGCCTGGTGGATCTCAGTGGCGGCATGGATGTTTATCTGTTGCAGCCCGGGGTGAACGCCTTTGCCGGCAGCCATGTGCCCAGTGATCTGCGCCGGGTCTATGCGGACGTGGATCCCCGTACCCGCATCGACGAGGATCTGCTGACCCTGACCCTGGCGCAGCAACACGACGCCTTAGGTTTCACAGCCATCGCGTCCTGGCAGGACATCAGCTACAGCGCCAGCACGGACTTTGACTGGACGGTGCCCAGTCTGCCCTTCACACCCGACGCGCTGATTACCGACAGCCAGGGTGTGCTGCTGACGCCTTTTGATCCCAGCGTGTCGGGCTACGATCGCCTGTAT
>JBJHDG010000171.1:0-5979 GCA_050486425.1 Pseudomonadales bacterium
CGACCTTTGGTCTTGCGTGAGAGATCGCCGAAGCAGCCAGCCCGGCCCTGCGAGGCGCCCCTGGTTGATTCAGGTGCATCCGTCCCTGGCTTTAGAGCAAATGCCATACCAGGTCTAATTATTTCTGTAAATTCAAACGGTTATTGCGATTCGGCGGGCTTTCAGACATGATCTGCGGCCATTGGCTGAGCCGCCATGGCGCACTTAGCGTGCCACCCCGAATCAGGAGAGCACCAATTTGGTGCGCAGCAAAAATACAAGTTGAGATAGAATCTCAGTTTACGGGTATGTCTTTTTTCGTTATCTAAGGCACTATGCAATCTAACCAATACGTTATGTTGCGCACGTGAACATTGAGTTGCTGCAGGCAAACCCAATGTGGGGGCCATGGCCTAGCAGCATCCGATCCAGATGGGGATGTAGATGGACGTTCATTCGCGCGTCATACCAGTCAATCTGCAGCCGGTGGGCCTGGTCGAGGCCTTCATGCACTACGGCGCCAACATGGATGAACTGTTGGTAGGTACTGGTATTGATCGCCACCTGCTGGAAGATCCCAGGGTAAAAATCTCATACCACCAGTTTACGCGGCTGATTCGCAATGGCATCGAAGCCTGCAACAAGCCGGGTATCGGTCTGCTCGTTGGGCAGTATTTCCGGTGGTGCCACTATGGCACCCTGGGCTTCGTTGTGGATTGTGCGCCCAGTCTGGCGGAAGCCGCTCTGGCATTCCGCCGTTATATCGCCATCTCCCAGCCCTACTACGCCATGTACATGACCGAGCCCAGCACCTACCTGGATGAGAACGGATTCCTGGTAACACCACTGGATTTCACCATCGCCTCCAGCAACGACCGGCAGATGTACCAGTTTGAAATGGAGTATCGACTCGCAGTGACGTTACGAGTGGCCGATCTTTGCGCCAACAAGTCAGTGCCGGATCCGTCGGTCCACGTTGGCCTGGATTACCCGCCACCCGCTCACGCCAAAATGTACGAAGAACTGCCGCTGACCACAGTGAGATTCGGTTGCGATAAATCCTATATCGCAATGACCGTGCCGGCAGTAGTAAAGCCCTTTCGGCCGTTGCGCACGCAAGCATTTCGCCGCCTGATTCGTCAGTGTGAAGAGGAATTTCGGGCCGCCAACGTGGAGCCGAATCTCAGCGCCAAAGTGCGCTGGCACATCAGCGCCACCTTCAATCAACAGCCTTCTTTGGAACAGGTCGCTGATACGCTTAAACTCAGCCCGCGGGCACTCACCCGTAGGCTGGCCCAGGAAGGCACCAGCTTCCGTGATCTGCAGCATGATGTACGCATGGCGATCACAGCCCATCATCTGCGGGTATCCAATTTGAGCGTGGATGAAATTGCAGACTTGATGGGTTTTTCCAATGCTTCCAGTCTGCGCCGCGCCATCAAAACCTGGAGTGGAAAAACTCCCTCGGAACTGCGAGCGGAAGGATTGCCGCCGGTGGGCTCGGCATTTGATAATTCGTTAAATGCAGATGCAAACCCATCCTGCGAACGATCTGAAACAAAAAAATCAGGCTAAACAGCCACCAATGCGCTATTTGCCCAAATCTGGTTAAGGCACCCTTATGACCAAACCGACCAAATCAATTGCCTATGTCATTCTGTTTCTGGCCGTGGTTGCCGGCACCCTATACCTGCTGCAACAACGATCGGCATCAGATCAGCTTGAGGCGGCACGTGCCCAGCAAAACAGCAGAGCTACTCCTACGCCGGCGGCTGCCCGCGGTGAGATGCCCAGCCATGGCAGTGGCCCTGCTCGCACCCTGGCGGAAGCCTGGGATCTGGAAGCGGGCAGTCAGGCTGGCAACATAGTGGGCGAAGCTGGCGCGGAAGAACGCCCGCTTGCCACCGATATCGACGAAGAACATCCCTTTTATCTGGCAACCGTTTATGAGGCCTTGGGTCACGTCCGCCTGGATGAAGATGGCGCCCTGATTCTGGATGCGGATGCCCTGGGCGCACTCAATTCCTATTTCAATGAAATGGCCACCGAGCTCACCGTTACCGAAATCTCACAGCTGCAAGCCATTATCCGCGCCAGCCTGCCCGATGCCACCGGCATCGAGACTGCGGAGATTATTGGCAACTACTATAACTACCTGCTGGCGGAACAGGAGTTCATGCAGAATGCAGGTGAAGTGGAGGATATGGCCACGATCAGAAGTAATTACGATCAGCTGGTGAGTCTGCGTAAAAACACTATGGGTGAAGACGTGGCGACCCGCTTATTCAGATTGGAGCAGGCTTTCGCCTACTACACCATGGACGTGATGAGCCTGATGCAAGATCCTGACCTGAGTGACGAAGAGCGCATCAGATTACAGGCAGAACTGTATGAAAATCTGCCACCCGAACTCAAAGAGGAAGAGGAAGAAATCATCAGCAACTAAGGTGGGCAACAAGCGCCGGCAAGCAAGCTCAGCGGCGGAGCCGCCGCTGAGTCAGCCATAAAAAAAGCCCACTAAGCGCGGGCTCTGAGCTCTAGAGGCCTGTCTTATGGGTTGCCGACGATCGGGGTAGCCAGCAACCTTATTGTTATCAGGAGTGCCGCTTGCGACGGCCAGCCTTTGCACTTCAATCAGTTGCGCACCAAGGCTGATGCGGATATTAGGCAGGACACCCCGGCTTCTCTATGACCGCAAACGCCAAAATTGCAGCTCCAAGGCATGTTATGTAACCCAACAGACAGTCGCCACGGGTTTCGAATCCAATATGCAGGTGCCTGTGGTTACTCGACATTATCCCAGTCAACTTCGGGTACATATTTCTCGATTTCTAGCAACTCCACCTCAAATATCAACACGGCATTTGGCCCCACGTGCTGGGATCCTTCCTCCCCATAGGCAAGTTCGGCTGGAACAAACAACTCCCACTTGGCGCCCTCCGTCATGAGCTGGATCGCCTCGAACCAGCCGTCCATCAGCTGCAACACCCTGGCCGTATAGGGTTGATTGCGCTCGTAGGTACTATCGAATTCAGTGCCATCGACAAAGCTAGCACGGTAGTGCACCGTTATCTGATCATTTTCAGCTGGCTGATATTTGCCGGTACCTGCGGTGAGAACCCTGTACTGCAAGCCACTTTCAGTGACCACCACGCCCTCCTTCTTGGCATTGTCTGCCAGGAAGGTCTGCCCTTCCGCTAGATTCTTTTCCCCCAGCGCAGCCCGCTCCTCCGCTTTTCTTTGATGATGAATCTGCAGGTATAGATCTACGGTAGCTGCTACCTCTCCAGCAGACATTTTTCTGTCGCCACCGCTATATACATCCTTCATTCCAGCAGCCAGAAGAGCCGCGTTCAGTTCAATACCCTCTAATTTAAATCTCTGCGCCAGATCGGCGCCATAGGCATAACTGAAACGCTCATCCAGATCCTTGAACCCATCCTGCGCTCCTTCAACCGATACTCCAGTCTGAGCCTGCTCGCCACAGCCCGCCATGAAAATTGCGGATATCGCCACTATTACCGCCGCTACCGCCGCGCCCCCAGTCGTTTTCATGCGAGTCGTCTCTTTCATATGATTTTCTCATTGAATCAATGCGGTGCCGATGATAACCAAATGCGGCCCATAAAAAAAACCCCAGCCAGATCGGCTGGGGTTTTCCTTAAGAGTACGGCGAAACGCGACTATTGGAGCCAGCGATCAATGTACTCACGCATTACCCGACCAGGTGCGCCGCCGTCACCAGAGGTGGGCGCGAAGTGGCCACCGGAGGTGAGTTCCTGCGAGTACCGGGTAGAGTTTCTACGGCAGTTGTTCGCGTTGAAGGGGGACGCAGGCGCCAGCGTATCAGCGGTGCTGAAAATACATACCACGTCAACGCTGCTGGCTACAGGCCGGGAAATGCTGGTGGTGTAAACAGTGTCAGGCTGAACCGCGATCACGCACTGAGCAACTGCGGCACCCAGACGATTGGCTGCGTTGAAAGAACCGCCACCACCTTGGGAGTGACCAGAGGTACAAACCTTGGGATTGCCGTTGTTACGCAGGATGCTGCGGTAGCGGCTTTTCGCTGCATTGACAGACCGCTCTACGTCAGCGCCACTACCGGAACTGGAAGTCGTGGCTGCGGCTACCAGAACGCAGCGTTCTGCAGCAGCATCCAGCAGGCCACGGTAAGTGGTGGAACCACCACCAGTACCGTTGCCCCATCCCAGCAGGTTGTAAGTACCGCTACCACCTCGTGGCACGTAGAACACGGTGCCAGTTACTGATTCGCGGGAAACGCTGCAAGTGGTACCGCTACCACCGGAAGACGCAACTGCTGCGCCGGACAGCATCAGGCCGGCCAGTACAGAAACACCAGCAAGTACTTTTTTAGAACCCATAATTTAACCCCATTCCGTTATATTGTGATTCAGTTCCTTTGCCCGACCACCAGTATGAAATCTCCGGGGTACAGCTTCGGCCTGGAACTTTCTAATTACGGCAAGACTGTTTTGTTCTTTTCCAATCAACCTACCGTGATTCGATTCTGCGTAGCGCATCGAAAAAACAATATCGCATCACTTGCTCAACTTTAGGGAAATTGGCAACTCCTGTATCGGGGTTACAAATGCTTATATTTCCTTAGGAATACTTAAATATCTGATGATTCGGCGCGGTGTTTTGAACCTGCTTCAGGGTCGGTCGTGACGGAATTTACCAGACCTCACATATTCAAAGAGGCGAGGTAATCTTTGCGCAATTTTTGTGTAATCCATTGGTCATTTGAGCGCCGAAAAAATAAAAAAAAGCCCGCTGGGTAGCGGGCAATTACGGAATGGGTCTATCAAATGCGCAGGGACCTAGCCTGACGCTGAATGCTCCCTGCCTTGCGGACACCACATCTGGCATCTATGCAATGCGTCCGGGCACCAAGACCCGAACAGCATTGATCCTAGGAGGCCCAGTTTGTGAGGACTATCACAAGAGGGGCGCCATTCCGCCTCAATCGGCATGCCATGTAGTGCTTTTAGTCATTTCTGTAATCTTTTGGCAACCTTTCTGACACTTTGTTAGACAGAAATCCAAGGGGCTGTCCGCCGCCGCTACAACACTGAGGTCTTTTTTGCCTTAGCCAGGCGAGCTTGTATCATCCCCAGGACTGGGACTGCTGGGACTGCACGCTGTCCATGCAGCAAGCGCGATAACGTTAAGGAAATACACACTATGAAACCCTGGATGCTAAAGGCGGTGAGCAGCGACAAGCGTCTGCGGCTGGCCAGCCGGGCAGTCCTGCCGGCTCTGCTGGTGGCACTCCTGCCCTTGACGCTGGTGGGCTGCGATGAGGATTCCAGCCCCACGGTGATTGCCTTTACCGAATTGGAGGCAGGTACTCAGGCCACGGTGAACCGGCGCCGCATTGAGATCCTGGATAACTTGCAGGACTACGAGCAGGTTTACTACGCCAATACCATCAGCGCGGATCCCCCACCCGACGTGGACTTTACCCAGGAGCGGGTGCTGGCGCTGTTTCTGGGCACCACGGCCAGTGGTGACAGCATTGCCCTCACCCGGGTTACCAGGCACAGCAGCCATATGGAACTGGAAGTGACCGTGGCATTGCAGCCATTCACCTGCCCGGCCCCACCCACACTGCATCGACCCTATCAGCTCAGCGCCATCCCGTTTCAGGAGCGGCTGCTGGTGGTCAAGGAAGTGCTGACCCTGCGCAGTTGCGATTGATACGCGGCCAACCCGCGGGCTGGGTCGCCGGCTAGGGTGCGGACTGCATCGCGGCGGCCGCCCGCCCGCGGGCTTCATCCACGCTGCGCGTAACCCAAAGCGCCACTGCGAAAAGCGCGATACAGAACAACATGGCCTTGTGCAGACCCACCAGGGTTTGGAGCAGGCCGATACCCAGTACGCCAAAAATGGCTGCCAACTTCATGCTCTGGCCCCAGAAGCCAAAAAATTCGGCCGCCCTGCCGGCCGGCGCCATCAGACCCACCAGGGTACGCG
>JBJHDG010000172.1:0-344 GCA_050486425.1 Pseudomonadales bacterium
GTATTGACCGTTCTATTACCACGCTTAGTGATGCACTGAGTCAGACCGCGTTCGTTTCCGATCAGGAAAAGGCGTTGGTGGGTAGCCTGCTGGGGCAAGCCAGGGATCTCGCCTACTTGCGCTTGGAGTTGGTGGACCATCTTGAACAAGCCGCAGCCTTCGTTACCGATGAGCTGATACTGGCACACTACCAGGCTTATCCTGATGCCTATGTGACTCAGGACCTGGTGGATATCGAGTATGTGGTGTTGCGCCTGGCAGATCTGGCTGCAGACCCCTCTATCGTGGTGGATGAGGCTGAGGTTGCGCGGTTGTATCAGCAACAGCGGCAGTTGTTCGGCACT
>JBJHDG010000172.1:354-5931 GCA_050486425.1 Pseudomonadales bacterium
GCACTGGTGAGCGGCGGCGGGCGGCGCATATTTTGCTGCAACTGGGCGGCGAACAGGAAACCGAAACGGTTATTGCAAGGATTTTTGAGCTGCAGCAACGCCTTGCCGCGGGCGAGGACTTTGCTGAACTGGCCCGCGCTTATTCTGAAGACCTTGGCTCTGCCAGCCTGGGTGGTGATCTGGGATATCTGGGTCAGGGCACTATGGAGCCGGAATTTGAACAGGCGCTGTTCTCCCTGTCGGTGGGTGAGGTATCTCCTGCCATCCAAACGGCTGACGGGTTGCACTTGATCAAGTTGGTGGACATCGAGGAAGACCGCTTCCCACCGCTGGCAGAGATGCATGATGAGCTGGCGCAGGAAGTCAGGCTGGCCCAGGCACGCAACCTCCTTATGGAACGCTATCAACGTATGGACGAGCTGGCGTTCGAGGTACCAGACACGCTGGAGATACTGGTTCAGGAGTTTGGTTTGAGCGTACAGACGCGTGAAGGTATTTCCAGTCAGGGTGGTACCGGTGAGTTTGCCAACCCACGCCTGCTGCAAGCACTGTTCGACCCCAATGTGCTTGAGCGCGGCTATAACAGCAGAGCGGTCAGTATCAATGACGAAGCCATCTATGTGATGCGCGCCACCCATTGGGAACCGTCGCGTCAGTTGGCGCTGGAGGAGGTTGAGGAGCGCATTCGCGATCAGTTACTGGTTGATGAAGCGCGCAGCCTGCTACAACAAGCTGCGCTTGGTATCTGGGACAGGTTAAAAGCAGGTGAATCCGCCAGCGCTATCGCGGTAGATACCGGACGCCAGTGGCAGTCGCTTGAAAATGCTACCAGGCAGAGTGCGGAAGTTCCGCAACCGGTTTTGGAAGTGGCGTTTCAGCTACCGCATCCAGTAGCAGAGGAGCGCAGCCTGGGCATTGCGGAGATCAATAACAATACCCTCGCCCTGGTTGTGGTGACTCGGGTCATCCCCGGTGATCCAACAGCCCTGAGCCGGGCTGAACAAAGCGGTATTGAATTCCAACTGCAACAGCAGGCCCGTAATCGGGATTTGGAAGCCCTGTACCTGTCGGTGAAAGACAACGCCCGCATCCGTCGGCGTTGATCTCAAGCAGACCAGGTGCTGCGGATATCCACCATCAGCAGCAGGCGCTGTCCTGGTTGTAGATAGCGCGCGGGATCCAGCTGATTCCATTGCACGATATCGCGGACGCTGACATTGAAGCGGTCCGCGATACGGGCCAGGGAATCCCCTGGCCGCACCTGATAGTACACCCGCCGCATGGCACGATCGCTGGGTCCTGAACCCGTTGCCGGCACCTCCAGACGCTGGCCTACCTGTAATGGCGATCTGGGGTTAAGGCGATTGATGCGCACCAGATCATTGACGCTGGTGTTATAGCGGTTCGCCAGCAGCCATAGGGATTCGCCCTGTTGCACCACATGAATCTGGGTGTCGCGGCGGGTTTCCAGCAGCGGATTGGGTGGTACCTGACTGGCAGCCACCGCCGGCTGTGGGATCATGAGCCGATCTCCCGGGCGAATCAGATTGCCTTGAATCCTGTTGCTGGCCTGGATGTCAGCGACATTGGTGCCGAAACGACGGGCAATTTGCCCCAGGGTGTCGCCAGCTTTGACTTCATAGGTGTGCCACTGCAAGGCGCCCGGCGGGAAGCTGGCCAGGGCAGCCTCAATCTGCGCCTGATGACTGCTGGGTACCAGCAGTCGATGGGGCAGGGCTGGTGGTGTGGCGCCATGGTTCAGGCCCGGATTCAGGCGAAAGATGGCCTCCACCGGTATCTCGGCGAGTTCAGCCAGTTCGCGCAGGTCCACTTGGCTTTGCAGCTCGGTGCTGACAAAGGCCGTGGTTGGCGCAATGATGGGCAAGGCCACCTGATAGTGCTCAGCCTCGGCGATCAGGCGCGACAGGGCCAGAATTCGTGGTACATAGGCGGCAGTTTCCCGGGGGACCGGCAGGTCCCAGAAGCTGGTATCTGCACCGGACTGGCGTAGCGCGCGGCGGATACGGCCCTCGCCCGCATTGTAGGCCGCCATGGCCAGGAGCCAGTCATCGAACTGTCCATGCAGAAATTCCAGGTAATCCAGGGCAGCCTGGGTGCTATCCACGAGGTCCCGGCGGCCGTCGTACCAGTAATCCATGGCGACGCCGAAACGTCGCGCTGTGGCCGGTATCAGCTGCCAGAGGCCAGCTGCGCCGCCGTGGGAGAAGGCATAGGGATCCAGACTGCTCTCCACAAAGGGCAGCAACGCCACTTCCAGGGGCAGACCTCGCGCTCGCACCTGCTCCAGTACGAACGGCAGATAGGTCTGGACCCGTTCCTCCAGGTGGAACACCAGCCGGGGGTGGCTCAGGTACATATTCAGCTGTGCCTTGACCCTGGGATGGCTGGTCTCAGGATGCAGCGCAAAGCCGGCCCTGAGTTCATCCCAGATGTCGGGAGTCGCCGGATCCGGTGCCTGCCAGTCCAGCAGCCAGGGCGACACAGGGGGTGGGTCCGGTTGCAAGGGCGCAGGCAGGTGCTCCCAGGCGTAATTACCCAGCGGGGGCGCAGCCGTTGGCTTGGGCGCGGTATTGGCCAACTGCAGCTGGCTACAGGCCCCCAGTATCAGCGGACAGAGTAGACTCAACAGGCGTCGGGCGTGGCTTGTTTTTGGCCCCCTGAGCAAGGGCCGCCTGATTCTTGGCATTGTTGCGGCGGGTCCTCTATGACTGCAAAATGCGGCATTCGAACGACGATGGACTTTGCGCAATCCAGCGCATGATTGCAACGCTTGACGGTGCGGTATCCGGCATGACAGGAACCTTGATGCGCGATTTTTCCGGCTGGTTTCAAAGCCCGTTGGGCAGTCTGGTGCTGGAACAGGAAACCAGATTACTGCTGCACGCGGCCCGGCGTTTTCATGGTGATACCTTGCTTTGGCTTGGGCCGGTGCGGGCGAGTGCCTTGCATCTTGAACGTTGCATGGTGCGCCATCGCATTTTCGGCGCCATTGCTACTGATGCTGTAACTGGCACCGACGAGCACCTGAGCAGTTATCTGGGTACACCGGAGCAACTGCCGTTCGCCACTGGGGCACTGGATGCCGTGGTGGTGCATCACGCTTTGGAGATGCTCGTTGATCAACGCGCTGCGGTAAGAGAAATCAGCCGGGTATTGCGCCCGGGCGGTTTCGTGCTGTTTTGTACCTTCAACCCCTATAGCCTGCTGGGCATGCGTTGCATGGGCGCGCGCTTTGGTAACGGTCCCTTGGCTGGCCTGAAACCCTTGAGTCCGTTGCGTTTGCTGGATTGGTTGGCGTTACTGGATCTGGAATTGGAGCAGGCAGTGGATTATCTGATGTTTCGCCCGCCCATCGACAATCGGGGCAGCTACGGACCGTTCTGGCAATCGGTGGGTACAAAGCTGGCAGACTGGCGGATTCCCTTTGGCGGTGTCTATCTGGTTATGGCACGCAAGGCGGCCCTGGGCATGTTGCCACGGCAGCCCAAGGGCAGCAGGCTGCGCCGACAGGGTTTTCAGCCCATTCCCGTGCCGAAACCCAGCGTGCGCCAATCACAACGGACACAGGCACCCCAAATTTTGGACACTGCACCTTGACGCGCGCTGACTTCGATGTGGAAATTTTTACCGACGGCGCCTGTCGGGGTAATCCTGGACCTGGTGGTTGGGGGGCATTGCTGCGCACAGGCGACAGCGAAAAACTAATCAACGGGTTTGCGCCTGAAACCACCAATAATCGTATGGAGCTGCAAGCGGCCATCTCCGCCCTTGCCGCATTGAAGCGCCCCTGTCGGGTGCAGCTCACCACTGATTCGGAATATCTGCGCCAAGGCATCACCCTGTGGATCGCCAAGTGGAAGGCCAATGGCTGGCGCACCGCCCAGAAACAACCCGTCAAGAACCAGGATCTATGGCAGGCGCTGGATGCCCTGGTGGCAACCCATGACATCCAGTGGCACTGGGTGAAGGGGCACAGCGGTCATGCGGAGAATGAGCGGGTGGACCAGGCGGCCAACGCTGCCATAGATGCTGGACTGGCAACGCAGGAGTCCAATTGATGCGACAGGTGGTGCTTGATACGGAAACCACAGGTCTTGAGACGGCGCAGGGCCATCGGGTAATCGAAATCGGTGCGGTGGAGCTGATCAACCGCCGGCTGACGGGCCGGCATTACCATCAGTACATTCAGCCGGACCGTGACATTGATGAAGGCGCGCTGGCCGTGCACGGTATCACCAGCGAGTTCCTCGCCGACAAGCCCAGATTCCGTGACATCTGCGCTGAGTTCCTGGCGTTCATCTCGGGTGCTGAGCTGATCATTCACAACGCCGCCTTTGACATTGGCTTTCTCAATCATGAGTTCTTACTGCTGGATCCACCCGGGCCGCAGTTGGAAGAACTGTGCAGTGTCCTGGATACGCTGGTGCTGGCAAGGCACAAGCACCCGGGGCAAAAGAACAGTCTGGACGCCCTGTGTCGGCGCTACGAGATAGATAACAGCCAGCGTGCCCTGCACGGCGCCTTACTGGATGCGGAAATTCTGGCAGATGTGTACTTGGCCATGACCGGTGGCCAAACCCTGATGTTTGCCGGTACCGATGAGCAATCCAGTCAGCAGGCGCAAATGACAGCACCAAAGCTGCTGGATACCAGTGGTCTGCAATTGCGGCTGCAGTTGGCGACACCGGCGGAGCTGGCCGCTCATGAGCAGCAGTTGGATCTGTTGCAACAGCACGGTGGCACCAGCCTGTGGCGGAACCTGGCCCAGGCCGAATAGCGCCAGCAAGCCTTTGACAACAGCTCGGGAATTCTTGTATGTGGCCGATAGCGCGTGACGAATTTGAGTCATTGGTGGTGCAAGCGCCGGATGAAGCCAACGACAATGCCTGGTATTTCGTCTTCATTGGCAAGGAACTGCTCTCCACCACGGAGCAGGGTGCCCCGCGCCCGCTGTCGGATGACGAGTTCCGCTGGCTGGACTTCGACAAGGTGGCGTCGGTCATCAATAATGATGATCACGGCATACGCCTGGCGGTGCAGCACTTGGTGGATCTCGGCCATAAGCGTATCGCGCACATTGCCGGCCCGCAGGACACTTCCACCGGCTTCGCTCGCAGGCGGGCGTTCGTCGAGGCGATCGACGCTGCCGGCCTGACCGGAAACTCTGAGCTGATTGCGGAGGCGGACTCCTATACGGAACCCGCAGGGCGCGCGGCCGCGGACGAGCTCATGCAGGCCGGAAAGCTATTCACCGCCGTCGTCGCCGGCAATGATCTGCTGGCCCTCGGCTGCGACGATGCGATGAAAGAGCGCGGGCTGAAATGCCCTGACGACGTATCGGTGACCGGATTCAACGACGTGCCCTTCATCGACCGCGTATCGCCGCCGCTCACGACGGTGCAGATACCTCAGGACGAGCTCGGCGTTCGTGCCACGGAGTTGCTGATGGACCACATCCAGGCCCGGCAAAACGCGGCAGCGCCGACGTCGGCCCTGCAGGTCCGACTCGACCCGACGCGGGTAGTGCGCGGCGCGACGCGGGCGGCGCCGGCGAGC
>JBJHDG010000173.1:0-5923 GCA_050486425.1 Pseudomonadales bacterium
CCATCAATAACCTCAGCAACGCCGACGAACTGCAAATCAAGATCATCCAGGGCGCCAAGACCGGTGAAGGTGGCGAGCTGCCTGGTGGTAAGGTGGACGAAGTCATCGCAGCCATTCGTCATTCCACCCCGGGTGTAGGCCTGATCAGCCCACCGCCACATCACGATATCTATTCCATTGAGGATATGGCGCAGCTGATCCATGATCTGAAAAACGCCAATCCCTCAGCACGTATCAGCGTAAAACTGGGTGCCGAGATCGGCGTTGGAACCGTTGCTGCCGGCGTCACCAAGGCGCGGGCGGATCACATCGTGATTGCCGGCGATACCGGCGGCACCGGTGCTTCCCCGCTCACCTCCATCAAACATGCGGGTGTGCCCTGGGAACTGGGCGTGGCCGAAACCCACCAGACACTGGTGATGAACAACCTGCGCTCCCGTGTCGTGGTGCAAACCGATGGCCAGCTGAAAACCGGCCGTGACGTGGCCATTGCCACCTTGCTCGGTGCGGAAGAATACGGCTTCGCCACTGCCCCCCTGGTCGTGCTGGGCTGCATCATGATGCGCAAATGTCATCTCAACACCTGCCCGGTGGGTATCGCCACCCAGGATCCCGAGCTGCGCAAGAAATTCCAGGGCCAGCCGGAACATGTGGTGAACTACCTGTTCATGGTGGCCAAGGAAATGCGCATGATCATGGCGGAACTGGGCTTCCGTACCGTGAACGAGATGGTGGGACGGGTGGATGCACTGCATACCCGCGCCGCACTTGCGCATTGGAAAGCCAAGGGTGTGGATCTGAGCATGCTGCTGGCGCCGGCCCGAGAGCCTGCGGAGTTCCTTGGCAGCTATGCCCAGCACAGCCAGGATCATGAACTGGCCAAAGCCCTGGATAACCAATTGATTCAGCTGGCGGAGCCGGCACTGGCCAGCGCCGGCGCCCAGCGGGTGCAGGCGGAACTGCCTATCGTGAATACCAACCGCGTGGTGGGTGGCATGCTGTCACACCAGGTCATCAAACGTGTTGGCCCGCAGATGCTGCCCGACGGCAGCATTCACTTCAAATTCAACGGTAGTGCTGGACAGAGCCTGGGTGCCTGGCTGGCTCAGGGTATCACCCTGGAAGTGGAAGGGGATGCCAATGATTTTGTCGCCAAGGGACTTTCTGGCGGCCGGGTGATCGTGTATCCACCCAAGAACAGCAAATTCAAGGCCGAAGAAAACATCCTGGTAGGCAATGTGGTGCTCTACGGTGCCACCAGCGGGGAGGTTTATCTGCGCGGCGTCGCCGCGGAGCGCTTTGCCGTGCGCAACTCCGGCGCCCGCGCCGTGGTGGAAGGTGTCGGCGATCATGGCTGCGAATACATGACGGGTGGGCGTGTAGTGGTGCTGGGTGAGACCGGCCGCAATTTTGCCGCCGGCATGAGCGGCGGTATTGCCTACGTTTATGACCCAGCCCAGCAGTTCGCCAGCCGTTGCAACATGGAAATGGTGGAACTGGAATCGCTGACAGAGAAGGCGGAGCTGACAGAAGTGCGCAGCATGATCGAGCAACATGTGCGTTACACAGGTTCCAGCGTTGGCCAGAAGATTCTGGATGACTGGGCAAGTGCGGTGGGCAATTTCGTGAAAGTCATGCCCACCGACTTCAAGCGGGTATTGCAGCAGCGAGCCGCTCAACAACAACCCGCCCGTCAGGCCGGCTAAGTTCAGGATTTGGAGTAGCTATGGGTAAACCCACTGGATTTATGGAATTCAAGCGCCAACCTGCGCCCTACCGGGATGCAACTCAGCGCATTCTGGATTTCAAGGAAATCTACACCGAACACGACAGCGCCCGACTCAAGGCGCAAGGTGCGCGCTGCATGGATTGTGGCGTGCCCTTCTGCCAATCCAATGACGGCTGCCCCATTCACAACCTGATTCCGGAATGGAACGATCTGGTGTACCAGGAGCGCTGGCGGGATGCGCTGGATCGCCTGCATCAGACCAATAATTTTCCGGAGTTCACCGGCCGAGTGTGTCCCGCGCCCTGCGAAGGCGCCTGCGTGCTGGGCATTACGGATCCGGCAGTCACCATCAAGAACATTGAAATGTCCATTATCGACCGCGGCTTTGCCGAAGGCTGGGTAAAGGCAGAGCCACCGGCAACCCGTACCGGCAAAACCGTTGCCGTGGTGGGCAGTGGCCCTGCGGGTCTGGCCGCGGCCGCACAGCTAAACAAAGCAGGACATCTGGTGACTGTGTTCGAACGCGCCGATCGCATCGGCGGCCTGCTCATGTACGGCATTCCCAACATGAAGCTGGACAAAGGCATCGTGGAACGCCGAGTGGCGCTACTGCGCGAGGAAGGTGTGCGCTTTGAAACCAACGCCAATATTGCGGATGGCAGCAACGGCAGTCGCGATGCGAAAGCGCTGCTGGCTGACTTTGACGCCGTACTACTGACCACGGGCGCCACCATACCCAACAATCTGAATATCCCCGGCCGGGAACTGCAGGGCATTCACTTTGCCATGGACTTCCTGACGGCCAACACCAAAAGCTTGCTCGATTCCAATCTCGCCGACGGCAACTATCTCTCCGCCAAGGACAAGAAAGTGATCGTTATCGGCGGCGGCGACACCGGCACCGACTGTATAGGCACCTCACTGCGCCATGGTGCCAGCAGCGTGGTGAATTTCGAGATCATGCCACAGCCCCCAGCGACCCGGGCTGCGAACAATCCCTGGCCCACCTGGCCGCGCATTTTCCGTGTGGATTACGGCCATGAGGAAGTCACCGCCAAGTTTGGTGCGGATCCCCGGGTGTATTGCATCTCCGGCAAGGAATTCATCGGCGAGAATGGCCAGGTGCGCGGCATCAAGACCATCGAGGTACAGCTGGAAAACGGCAAGTTCGTGGAACAGCCAGGAACCGAAAAAGTCTGGGAAGCTGACCTGATCTTGTTGTCCATGGGTTTTCGCAGTCCAGAGCACGGTATCTCCGATGCCCTGGGTCTGGCCTATGACGGCCGTGGCAACTACCAGGCTGAAAAGGGCCGCTACCAGACCAATGTGCCCAAGGTATTTGCCGCCGGTGACTGCCGCCGCGGCCAATCCCTGGTGGTCTGGGCCATCAATGAAGGTCGCGAAGCGGCACGGGAGATCGACCGCGCACTGATGGGCAACAGCGAACTGCCTGGCTGATCAGCGGCGCTGCAGATCGTTCTGGATGGCGCCGAAGGTGCGAATCCAGGGCTGCACCTGACCCACCCCTGCCGGTAACCGGCGGCTGGCTGCTTCTGCGGCCGCCCGGTCCGGGAAATTGCCATAGAGCACCACATGCCAGGGATTGCCATCCCGGGTCACCTGGTAGCTGGCGAAGTCCTGAGGATTGCGCTGCCGCGCCAGAAACTCTTCCACCCGGCTCGCGCTGGTTACACCAAACAGCTGCAAGGTGAAACGCTCCGGTGGTTGCGCCAACAGCCAGGCCCGATCCCGAGCGCCAACGGCCGGTGCGGGCTGCGCTTGTGTGGGCTGCGCTTGTGTGGGTTGCGGTTGCACCGGTTGTACGGAGGGCTGCGTTTGGGCTGGTGGCGCTGGTGGCTGTGGCGCTGGTGCCGCGACCGGTGGCGCTGGCGGTTCGGTGATCACAGACTGGACTGGCGGCGGCTCCGCTGACACCGGTGGTGCAGGTGGTGCTACCACCACTGTCTCCGGCACGGGTTCAGGTCTGGATTGAGACGGCGCTGGAATCTCCAACGCCACCCGCTGCGGTGGTTGCTCTGTTGCTGGCCAAAACACCCACAGGGTGGCCAGCAAAACCAGCACCACGGCCACCAACAGTCTATGCAAGGGTGGCAACGGGGGCAGTTTTAGCCACTGTGCCTGCACCGTCCGCAGCGCACGGTGCAACCAAACTGGTGGCCAACCACTTGCTGCCTTCTTGCGCCCCGTGGCCTGCACTTTCTGGCGCAGCTCCGTGCTGGCCAGCACATTCAGCCTGCCTGGCAAGCCCTGTGCGTCTTCGGCCAAAGCCACCACTTCGGCTTCCGTGAACGGCAATGGCTGCGTCCAGCCCGCCTCGGTCAAACGGTAGCTGAGATAGTCCCTGGTTTCAGCGGCCGTAAATGGACTCAGGCGGATCTCATGCCAACTGGCTGCACCCGCTGGCCTGCTGAGTTTATCCAGAACAGGGATCAGGCCAGGTTCTGCAAACAGCAGGATGTACAAGCCACTACTGCTCAGTGTCCGCACCAGTTGCAGCAATACATCCAACGCCTTGGGATCCAGCTGCTGGGCATCATCAATCAGCACCAGACAATCCCGGTCAATTTTGCGCTGAGCATGCACCTGGGCCGAAAGCCCATCCATCAAGTGCTGTACGCTGGGTTTGGTGCCTGTAGGAATGCCGTAAGACTGCGCAACGGCGGTAAGCACCGCCTGGGCGTCCCGCACCAACGCGCCGTTCACACGGGCCGTCTTGATATTGGGATCCAACCGCGTGGAAAGGGCCCGGAACAAGGTGCTTTTGCCCACCTGCGCCGGCCCGGTGATCACCAGCAGCGGCCTCGGCCAAGTGGCCAGTTCCCGCAGGTCCGCCAGAAGTCGGCCGCGGTCTGCCCCGGAGAAGAACAGCTCACCACCATCGGCAAAAGCCTCCCGGGATAATTGTCCCGCCAACTGTCCTGTTGCTGGCCGTTTACCTGTCATGCCTGAAGGTTACCCGCTTTAACTGGCGCAAAGCTTCTCATAAGCGGCCAGGGTTTGCAGCAACAGGGCTGCAGGCACCTGGTCGGTGACCTGTGCCTGCCCAATGCCCTGGGCTACCACGAAGCGCATGCGTCCGTCCTGCACCTTCTTGTCCATACCCATGGCTGCGAGGAAATCTTCGGCGGAGATCTGCGGTGGCTGCACCGGCAGCCCTGCCTGCGCTACCAAGTGCCGGATACGCTGTGCACTTTGTTGATCCAGCAAACCCAGGCGCCAGGACAAATCTGCCGCCATGACCATGCCAATGGCGACCGCTTCACCATGCAGGAACTGCTGATAGTTGGTGAGCGCTTCAATGGCATGGCCAAAAGTATGGCCAAAATTGAGAATGGCGCGCAAACCGGACTCACGCTCATCCGCCGCCACTACCTGGGCCTTGCAGGCACAGGAGGTGACTATGGCATGGGCAAGTTGCTGTGGTGACTTGGCCAGCAATGCCGGCATCTCCCGTTCCAACCAAATGAAAAAGGCGGCGTCCTGAATGACGCCGTACTTGATCACCTCGGCAATGCCCGCCAGATACTCGCGCTGCGGCAGGCTGCCCAGCACCGCGGTATCGGCCAACACCGCTTTGGGCTGATAAAAAGCGCCAATCATGTTCTTGCCCAGGGGGTGGTTCACCGCCGTCTTGCCGCCCACCGAAGAATCCACCTGAGCCAGCAATGTGGTGGGAACCTGAATGAAAGCCACACCACGTTGATAGGTTGCCGCGACAAATCCGGTGATATCACCGATGACACCACCGCCCAACGCAATCAGGGTGGTACTGCGGTTATGGCGCAGGCGCATCAGCTCGTCCAGGACATGGCCGTAGCTGGCAAGATTTTTGTGCGCCTCACCATCCGGTAGAATAATGGCATCCACCTGCAACTCAGGGCGCTGCAGTGCAGACCGCAACTGTGCCAAATACAAGGGCGCTACGGTTGCGTTGGTAACGATGGCTACCTGACTGCCGGCGATATAGGCATCCAATACACCCGGCTTGAGCAACCCATGACCGATCAGGATGGGATAACTACGCTCTCCCAAAGCTACGGTCAGACTCTCACTCATGGTTTATCCATCCATCTGCGCGTAATTGCTTGGCGATGCGCCGCGCCAGTTGCAGCGGGCTGTCACCATCGGCACTGAATCTGTAGTCGGCAATACTCTCGTAGAGCGGACTCCGTG
>JBJHDG010000174.1:0-4194 GCA_050486425.1 Pseudomonadales bacterium
TTTACACCAGGGAAGCGCTTTAACGCCTCCACACTGGCACGTACGAAAAACGACATGAACCCGAGCCGTACGCCGTTATGGCGCTTCTCAAATTCTTCCCGGTGGCGGGCGCGCAAGGTCATCACCGGTTGCATGTTGACTTCGTTGAAAGTGGTCAACATGGCCGCATTCTGCTGTGCCTCCACCAAGCGCTTGGCGATACTGGCGCGTAACCGGGTCATGGGCACGCGCTTCTCCACCCGCTCACCGGCGGTGAATGCCGAGATCTCGTCCTCGCCATTGGCAACCGCTGGCGTAGACCGGGCGCTGCTGGCAGCGGCCGCCTTGCTGACATCGGCCGGCGTGACGCGTCCGTCGCGACCACTGCCCGGCACCTTGGCCAGATCGACCTTGGCCTCTTCGGCACGTTTGCGCGCAGCAGGGCTGGCAGCGCCAGCAGATTTTCCCGCTGGGGCCGCCGCTGGTTGCGCGGCAGGGGTTGCAACTGACGGGGCCTTATCTGCGGACGCAGGTTGCTCAGCATCGACAACAGCACCTTCGGCAAAGGTGGCAATCACCTCATCGCTCAACACGGTCTCACCCTCTGCTTTGAGGATTTCCTTCAACGTTCCGTCCTGAGGGGCCACGATCTCAATAACGACCTTGTCGGTCTCGATGTCTGCCAACAATTCGTCACGGCGCACCGCTTCACCCGGCTGCTTATGCCAGGTAGCCACCGTACCGTCAGCAATGGACTCAGGAAAAACAGGGGCTTTGATGTCAATGGTCACTGGCTCTTCCTTAATGACTGAATTCCGAGGCCGAGGCCTCAGGCAAAAAGTGCGTCTTCCACAAGTTGTTGCTGCTGCCGGACATGCAGCTGCATATAGCCTACCGCCGGTGACGCCGAAGCCTCCCGGCCTGCGTAGGTGAGATACAGATTTTCACCATGCTTCAAAATCACGCGCCGCATGTGATGCTGACTGGAGTACCAGGCACCCTGGTTCATGGGCTCCTCCTGACACCAGACGACCTCTTTCAGATTGACATAAGGCGCGATGGTGTCGCTGAGCTCCTGCTCCGGAAACGGATACAGCTGTTCCAGGCGTACAATAGCCACATTCTTCAGATCCGCCTCCCGCCGCCGCTCCAGCAGATCGTAGTAGACCTTGCCGGCGCAAAGCACCAGGCGCTCCACGGCTTCCGGCACAATGGTATCCACTTCGGCGAGCACCGGTTGAAAGCTACCATCCGCCAGGTCTTCCAGGGTCGAGATGGCCAGCTTATGCCGCAATAGACTCTTGGGAGTGAATGCCACCAGCGGCTTGCGCACTGGTCGCTTCACCTGGCGCCTGAGCATATGAAAGATCTGCGCTGGCGTTGTAGGTACACAAATCTGAATATTATGCTCCGCACAAAGTTGCAGAAAACGTTCGATACGCGCGGATGAATGCTCGGGTCCAGCGCCCTCATAACCATGGGGTAACAACATCACCAGACCACAGAGTCGGCCCCATTTGTGCTCACCGCTGCTGATAAACTGATCGATCACCACCTGCGCACCATTGGCAAAATCGCCAAATTGGGCTTCCCAGACGATCAGTGCATTGGGCGTGGTGGTGGCGTAGCCATATTCGAATGCCAATACCGCCTCTTCCGAAAGCAGGGAATCATAGATGTCGAACGTGGGGTATTCCGCCAGATTGTTCAGCGGAATATAACGCTTACCATCCTTTTGATTGTGCAGCGCCGCATGCCGGTGAGAAAAAGTTCCCACACCCACGTCCTGACCCGTCAAGCGCACCGGATGACCTTCATCCAGCAAGGTCGCATAGGCCATCACCTCGCCATACCCCCAGTTCAGCGGCATGGCCCCTGCCGTCATCTTGTGCCGGTCTTCGATGATCTTGGCCACCTGGCGGTGCAATACAAAACCTTCTGGCAACTGTTCCAACTTATCGCCCAACGTCTTCAGGCGCCCCAGATCAACCCGGGTGTCTGCCGGTGTGGTCCACTCATGCCCCAAGTAAGGAGCCCAGTCCACAAACAGCGTGCTGTTGGGCTCCTGCACCAGACTTAGTGCCACGTGCTTGCCGGATTCCAACGCATCCCGATAGGCTTCACTGAGCTGGTCAGCCTCTGCCTGGGTGATCACATCCGCAGCCACCAGCTTGTCCGCATACAGAGAACGGGTGGTGGGCTGTTTGTTGATACGTTGATACATGACCGGCTGGGTTTTCATGGGCTCTTCGGCCTCATTGTGACCGCGTCGTCGATAGCAGATCAGATCTATAACCACATCCTTCTTGAACTGCATGCGGTAATCCACCGCCAGCTGGGTAACGAACAGCACCGCTTCTGGATCATCGCCATTCACATGAAAAATGGGCGCCTGCACCATTTTTGCCACTTCGGTACAGTACTCTGTGGATCGCGCATCATCCTGCCGGTGGGTAGTGAACCCGATCTGGTTGTTGATGATGATATGGATGGTGCCACCGACCTTGTAACCCCGGGTCTGTGACATCTGGAAGGTTTCCATCACCACACCCTGGCCGGCAAAGGCCGCGTCCCCATGAATCAGAATGGGCACCACCAGATTGCCGGTATAGTCCTTGCGGCGATCCTGACGCGCGCGCACGGAACCCTCCACCACCGGGCAAACAATTTCCAGATGGGATGGATTAAATGCCAACGCCAAATGCATTTCTCCGCCCGGCGTCATCACATTGGAGGAGAAACCCTGGTGATATTTCACATCACCGGAAGCGAGGTTGCTGGGCAGTTTGCCCTCAAACTCATCGAACAGCTCCTTGGGGTGTTTGCCAAGAATATTCACCAATACATTCAGGCGCCCGCGATGCGCCATACCGATAACGGTTTCCACCACACCATGGGAACCTGTGCGCTGCAGGGCTTCATGCAGCATGGGGATCAGGCTCTCGCCACCTTCCAGACCAAACCGCTTGGTACCCGGATACCTGTTGTGCAGATATTTCTCCAGGCCTTCCGCCGCCGTTAGACGCTCCAATACCATACGTTTCACATCAGCGCTGTATTCCGGATGAGCGCGCACTGTTTCAATACGTTGCTGCACCCAGATCTGCTCGGCAGCATCCACGATGTGCATGTATTCCGCGCCAACACTTCCGCAATAGCTTTTCTCCAGCGCTGCGACTATGTCTCTTAGCTTGGCCTTTTCCGCGCCATAAAAGAAAGAACCCGTCTGAAAGACGGTGTCCATGTCGGCCGCAGAGAGATGGTGGTATGCCAGATCCAGCACAGGCGCCGGTGGTCGCTGCATCAGACCCAATGGATCAATTTGTGCACGCTTGTGGCCACGATGCCGATAGGCACTGATCAGCTCAGTGACCCGCATCTGTTTCTTTTCATGCTCACCAGAGACATCGGTGGCAATAATTTCCGGTCGCGCCCGCAAGCGATTACGCCCGAGCATTTCAAAATGGGAGCGGATGGTACTGTGGGGAATATCGGCGCCGATTACGCCGTCGACCCTGGGCAGGCGCTCAAAATAGCTGCGCCACTCCTCGGGTACGGAATTAGCGTCCTGCAAAAAGCTCTCGTACAGCGCCTCAATATAGGCGACATTCCCACCCGCCAGGTGGGAATTTTTTTGCATACGCTCGAGAAAGGACTCCGGCATCTCTCTCCTCCGAACCCGGAACGGGATCAGCAAACCCAGGACAATAACTTTGCCTGCATTCAGGGGAGATGGCAGGCACCCGCCGCCAGCTTCCCTGGTCGGGCAACGGCGCCCAGAACTGCCGCAATGGCAACAACCTGTGGCAACACCGCCACGCGCTCAAGTGTATCAGGTTCAGCCGCAAAGGGCGCAGCGGCGCCCACGAAGTGTAGCTGAATCCTGGCAGTCGCCCCTTGACAGTTGGCAGCCGCCGGTTACCTCAAATGCCCTGCTCCAGTAGCATGCCGCGGATCTTCCCGATAGCACGTGTCGGGTTGAGCCCTTTGGGGCAGACATTGACACAGTTCATGATGCCACGGCAGCGAAATACACTGAACGGATCGTCCAGTTCGGCCAGCCGTTCGGCGGTGGCGGTATCCCGGCTATCCGCCAGAAAACGATAGGCCTGCAACAACCCGGCGGGCCCAATGAACTTGTCCGGATTCCACCAGAATGACGGGCAGGCGGTGGAGCAGCAAGCGCAGAGAATGCACTCATACAGACCATCCAGC
>JBJHDG010000174.1:4204-5841 GCA_050486425.1 Pseudomonadales bacterium
CCATCCAGCTTTTCCCGCTCTGCCGGAGACTGCAACCGCTCCTGGGCCGGTGCCGGTGTATCATTGAGCAGATAGGGCTGCACTTTCTCGTACTGGCGGTAAAACTGCCCCATGTCCACCACCAGGTCGCGAATGACAGGCAGGCCAGGCAAGGGCCGCACCACCAGCTTGCCCCTGCCAGCCACTTCCGAAATCGGGGTCACGCAGGCCAAGCCATTGCGACCGTTCATATTGACACCATCGGAACCACAAACACCCTCCCGGCAGGAACGCCGGTAAGTCAGGGTCGGATCCTGGTCCTTCAACAGCTCCAGCACATCCAGCACCATCAGGTCTTTGCCTTCCGGCAACGCCACCTCCAGGTCCTGCATGTAGGGTTTTTTGTCGGTTTCGGGGTTATATCTGTATACGCTGACTTTCATGCATGACATCTCTGCTGCTAGGCCACATTAACTCAGTACTTGCGTACTGCGGGTTGGAATGCGTCCATGGTTTTTGGAGTAAAGTTCACGCCCCGACGCCCTACCCGCTTCTCCTGCGGGAAATACAGGCTGTGACACAGCCAGTTGGCATCATCACGCTCTTGGTAGTCATCACGCGCATGAGCACCGCGACTTTCTTTGCGCGCTTCTGCCGCAATGGCCGTGGCTTCAGCCACTTCCAACAGATTCTCCAGCTCCAGCGCCTCCATACGGGCGGTGTTGAAAGCGCTGCTCTTGTCCACCAGGTAGGCTTGTCCAATACGCTCGCGTAGCTCAGCCAGCTTGGTGATGCCTTTTTGCATATGCGTTTCGGTGCGGAAAACACCGAAGCTGTTCTGCATACAGGTTTGCAGTTCCTTGCGCAGCACCGACACGGATTCACCTGAGGCGGATTGGTTCCAACGATTCAGGCGCGCCATGGCCGCTTCCAAATCGGAATCGGAAGCATCCCGCAGGCTGATGCCCTGGCGCAGGGTTTCTTCAATCTGCAAACCCGCGGCGCGGCCAAATACCACCAGATCCAGCAGCGAGTTACCGCCCAGGCGATTGGCGCCATGCACAGAAACACAGGCCACTTCACCGGCAGCATAGAATCCATGCACAGGTACGTCGTTGCCGTTGGCATCCTGGGTCAGTGCCTGACCGCCGATATTGGTGGGAATACCACCCATCATGTAATGACAGGTGGGCACCACCGGAATCGGCGCCTTGGCCGGATCCACATGAGCAAAGGTCTTGGATAATTCCATGATGCCGGGCAGCCGCGCCTTGAGTACGTCTTCACCCAGGTGATCCAGCTTCAACAGCACATGATCACCGTCCGGACCACAGCCGCGACCATCCAGAATCTCCAGGATCATGGATCTGGCCACCACATCCCGACCAGCCAGGTCTTTGGCATTGGGGGCATAGCGCTCCATAAAACGCTCGCCATCCTTGTTCACCAGATAGCCGCCCTCACCCCGACAACCTTCGGTCACCAGCACGCCGGCCCCGGCGATACCTGTGGGATGGAACTGCCACATCTCGATATCCTGCACCGGCAGGCCAGCGCGCAGGGCCATGCCAACGCCATCGCCAGTATTCATCAGCGCATTGGTGGTAGACGCATAAATGCGTCCGGCGCCACCTGTGGCAAATACAGTGGCCTTGGAC
>JBJHDG010000175.1:0-5840 GCA_050486425.1 Pseudomonadales bacterium
AGCAACCAGCGCGCGCGCATCAGGGCAGCTCCCGTGATGACGGCTGGTATTCAGTTTGGGCCAGGGCATCTGCCAAGCGCGCCCGCCCCAATCGGGCTGCCACCAGATGCTGAGCAATCTCCGCGCGCTCCCGCGCCATATGCCGGCGCAGGCCCTGGGCGATGGCCAGCTCCCGGGCGTTGATGGCCTGAGCCACCCGAGCTTGCAGGCCGTCCGCCTGCAATTGCAGCGCGTGGAAATCCGCGCCAACGCCAGCGGCGAACTCGGTTTCTGCCACCCGGATCCGGGTCAGGTGACCATCAATGTCGGCCAAGGTTGCTGCCAGCGCCTGCTCGTCCCGGCGCAGCTGCTGCATCAACACGGGTTGCTGTTCCAGCAGCTCCCAGAACAGCAATCCCTGAAATCTATCGATGCGGGCCAGGGCCCGCACCAATTCCGGCCCCTGCAGCCCAAGTTCCGCCTGGGTCCGCATCCGCGTCAGGCGCGCAAGCAAACGTGCCTGCTCCGCATCCGCCTGGGCACTCATCCAGGCCAGGGTCGGTGCCGGCGCCTGAGCAGCCAGCGCCTGGCGTCTGGCCTGCACCGCCGCCAGCTGCCGCGCCAGTTCCGCGCGCCGTGCCGGATAGGCGCCAGCTTCCAGGGTCTCGGCTGCAGTACGCGCACGGCGCCGCTGCTCCTGGGCAATTTCCTCGAACCCAGCCAGCGCCTGGGGAATGTTCTCCAGCCAGCGGCTGTGCTGATGCAGCTCCTGCCACTGCACCACCAACTGATGCAGCTCGGCACTGGCCAGCCATTGCAGAAAATCCGGGTGTTCGAACTCATGCTGCCAACGCCGCAGCGGCGTGGTATGGCGCATCTCGGCAGCATCGGCGCCCAGGGTGGCCCAGCTCAAACTGCCCAGCAGGTCCCGCACCAGGACCTGATCATCGATACGCGCGGCCAATGCATCCAGGCGCTGCAACCGTGCCAGGTACGCCTGCTCCGCCTGTTGATACAGCAGCAGCGCCTGGGGACCATGCTGCAAATGTTCCAGGGACAGGGGCAGCGCCAGCCGTGCCAGCGCCGTGCTTTGGTTCCAGTGCGGTTGCGCGGCCAGGTGTTGCCAGACCTGCGCTGCCTGCTGATAGTTGCCGGCTTGCATGGCCAGGCTGCCATAGCTGGCCAGGGCTGGATCCTGGTAGCGGCCCCGGCCGGGCAGCAGTTCCAACATTTGCCCGGCATCTGCACCCTCGGCACCAAAAGCACCACTCATGGCCAAGGTTGCCATGGCCAGTCGCGCCCGTTGCCGCAGGTCCAGAAGCTCTGCGGTACTGGCCGGCGCCATCGCCAACGGCTCATAGGTGCGCCAGGCTTCCCGCACATCGCCTTGCTGATAGAGCGCACTGCCCAGGTTGAAGCGCCCATAGGCCGCCAGCGGATGCCCACCCAACTGCGCCAACAGGCGTCGGCTACGCCCGAAATCGCCGTCGCGGGTGGCTAGCTCAGCCTGCATGAAAAGAATTTCCGGATGCAGCACGCGACGGCGCCAGAGTCCGGTGTCTGCCGGTAGCGCCGCCAACTGGGCGCTGGTGGCCGTCCAATCGCCGCGTCTGAAGTATTCCCGCGCCAAATGGAAAGACAGGCGCGCCTGATCCAGCTCAGTTAATGCGCGTGCATCCACCAGCGCAAAACGCTCGGTGGCAAACTGATACATGCCGTACTGAAAGGCAAAACTGCCTTCTGCCAGGAGATAGCGCACAGGATCCTGCTGTTGCCAGCCGCGTTTTTCCGCCTGCAACGACAACACCAGGGCCGATTCATGGTCGCCCTGATAATAGGCGTACAGCAGGGTGCCATAGTGCAGATCACCGATATCCGGCGCTGCCGTCAGTGTCAATGCACAGGCAAAAACCCAGTCGCAGAGCAGGGATTTCATCGCAGCTCAGTGCTCCAGCAACTCAGGGAGAAACCCTGGCGAAGAATTCCGGCTGATAGCTGGCGGTGGAATCCTGGATGCTGAGTTCCACGTACACAGGCTCGAAGGTTTTCTCGAAGCTGACACTGGTGGCGCGTCTGTATTCCCGGCCCTGGGGACCCTTGCCGGTGAACACCGCCGTCAATTCATGCTGGCCCTGGCGCACATTGCCGATATACAGGCGCTGTACACCACCCAAGTGCAATGCTTCCACCTGGCGATGGGTGTACAGATGATGGGTGACGGCATCCAGGGCAAAAAACTCACCCACATCCACCGCCAAATACACTGCCAGTTGCGAGCTGGCGGGATAGAGCAGATCTTCTTCCAGAATCGCCAGATCCCGCCGCAACTGCACCAGTCCCAGCCGAATCTCTTCCATTTCCGCCGCCAATGCCGGCTGTTCCGCCTCTGCCTGCAGACTGCCCAGCGGCAGTCCCAAGAGCAGGACCCAGAGTGCCAGGGCTATCCATTGCTGCGCCGGCATGTCAGGCCTCCTTTGCCTTATTCGCGTATCAAGCGTTGAATCACTTCCAGGTATTTGGCTTCGTCGCCCGGTTTGTAGCCCAGATGCACATAGCGCACCTTGCCATCCCGGTCCACCACCACGGAGCTGGGCATGGCCCCCAGGTCATAACGTTCACTGACCTGTTGTCCCACATCGATCAGGATCGGGAAGGTTACACCTGTCTGCTGCGCCAGGGTACGCGCCGGGCGCTCCTCACCCTCCACATTCACCCCCAGCACCGCAAAACCCGCATCCTGATAACGCTGGTGCATGCGCTCGAGCAGCGGCATTTCCTGCCGGCAGGGGCCGCACCAGCTGGCCCAGAAATTCACCAGCACCACCTGGCCACGGTATTCCTGCAGGCGCAGATTGCCACCATCCAGGCTGGGCAGGGTGAAATCCGGTGCCGGATCGTTCACCTGTACCGCCCGCACCGCCCAACTGGGTGCGCTCAGCACCAGGCAACCCAATAGCAACAGCCGTGACAGCCGCATCTCCATAGCAGTCTCCTACAACTTGCTTCCACAACGCGTTGGGCCGGTTTCCCGTCGGCCCCAGGGGGGCACCATTATTCACCGGCAGAGTACCAGCGTCACCCCATGGGGGCAGACGAATATTGCGCAAAGTAAAGGACAGGCCACGGCATTAATGCGCCTGCATTCACAGAACCCCAGGCTGATATCAACGCAAGGCCTGCAAGCCCGGGGAAAAATGCAGCCGGCCCTGGGCATCCACCAAAATGGCATCAAAGGCCGGCAGCTGTGCCAGCAGTGCCAGCCCCTCGGCAACGCCGAGCACGAACAGGGTGGTGGACAATGCGTCCGTATCCGTGGCGTTGGGTCCCAGCACGGTCACGCTGCGCACGGCACGGGCCGAGTCACCAGTGCCCGGATCCAGGATATGGTGATAACGCTGCTCGCCTTCATCGAAGTAGCGTTCATAGTCGCCGGAGGTGGATATCGCCGTGTCTACCAAGGGCAGCAACACCACCATCTCCCCGTCCCGGCGTGGATCCCGCACCCCAACCGTCCAGGGTCGGCCATGGCGATCCCCCAGCACCCGGCTGTCGCCACCGGCGGCAACCATGGCCTGGCTGATGCCCCGGGCCTGCAGCAGCGCAATGCTGCGATCCACCGCATGGCCCTTGGCAATGCCACCCAGATCCACATACACCAAGGGATGCAGGTAACGCACGGTGCCCGCCGCCGCATCCAGCTGTAAATGGGCATGGTTGATGGCGGGCAGTGCTGCGGCGATCTGCGCGGCATCCGGCCGCACCCCGGCACGATAGTCAAAATGGCGCCCCAGGGAACCGAAAGTCACATCAAAGGCGCCATTGCTGAGTGCGGAGAAGTACTGTGCACGCTGCAACAGCGCAAACATTTCCGCACTGACCGGCACTGGTCGCTGGGCAGCCTGGCGGTTCATCAGGGACAGCTCGGAGTCTGGGCGGTAGGGGCTCATCAGGGCATCGATGCGGTGCATTTCCGCCATGACCGCATCCAGCGCAGCCTGGGCGGCTGCCGGCTCCTGATGCCAGAGCGCCACTTCCACCTGGGTACCCATTATGGCCTGCTGGGCGCGGTACCAGGCTCCTGCTGGCGCCTCCGCCGCGGCCAGCGACCCACACAGCAGCAGCCCGCCCGCCACCAAACCCATCAGGCGCAAATACATGGCCAAGCTCCCACCCAGTGCAGGTCCAAAAAACCGATGGGCATGATGGCGCCCCGATATTGAAAAGCAAAGCCTGCGCCCACATGGTGAGGAGCAGTGATACCAACGCCGGACCCCCGCCATGAATGCTGAATCCCCCTGCCTGCCGGTACTGCCGCTGAAAAACACCGTGGTCTACCCGACCCTGGTGACGCCCCTGGCTGTGGGTCGGCCAAAATCCCTGGCCGCCGTGCGGGCGGCGGCGGAATCCGGGCAACAGCTGCTGGCAGTGGCCCAGAAAGACCCGCAGCTGGAAGCGCCCGAGCGGGCCGATCTCTACGATATTGGCACCCTGATTACGCTGAAACGCCTGGAAAAACGCGAAGGCAGCAGCCAGGTCATTGTGCAGGGCCTGCAGCGGGTGCGTCTGCTGGACAGTGCCAGCGTCGACCCCTTCCTGGAGCTCCACTACCAGCCCCTGCCCAACCTGCACCTGGATGCGGACACCGCAGACCCGCGCCTGGCGGCGCTGTTACGGGAGAATCTGGATATCGCCCGCCGCATTGCGCTGATGTTCGATCCGGAAAATGGCGAGCGGGTGTTCAGTCAGCTCATCAGCAGCATCAATGATCCCATTGTACAGATGTATCGCATTGCTTCCCTGGCCAATCTGGACCTGGAACGGGAGCAGGACGTGCTGGCGGCGGACAGCCCCCTGAATCTGTTGCAAACCCTGCATGATCTGCTGTCCCGGGAGCTCAGCGTGAACGAACTGCGCCGGGAAATCGCAGAACAGGCGCGCCAGGATCTGGACCAGCAACAGCGCGAACATCTGCTGCGCCAGCAAAAACGCGCCATTGAGCAGGCCCTGGGCGAAACCGAGTCCGGCGCCGAGGATGTGGCGGAGCTGCAAGCCCAGTTGGACCAGGCTGAGCTGCCGGAAGCCGTGGCCAAGGAAGCCAGCCGGGAGATGAAACGCCTGCGCCGCCTCTCTCCCAATGCGGCGGATTATCAGGTCGTGCGCGGCTATCTGGAATTGGTGGCCGAGCTGCCCTGGACCAAACGCACCGAGGACACCCTGGATCTGGCCCATGCCAAGGCCGTGCTGGATGCCGATCACTATGGCCTGGAGGACATCAAGGACCGCATCCTGGAAAGCCTGGCCGTGCTGCAACTCAACCCCCAGGCCAAGGCGCCCATCCTGTGCCTGGTGGGGCCACCCGGGGTGGGCAAGACTTCCCTGGGGCAATCCATCGCCCGCGCCATGGGCCGCCAGTTCGAGCGTCTGAGTCTGGGCGGCCTGCACGATGAAGCCGAACTGCGCGGGCATCGCCGTACCTATATTGGTGCCATGCCCGGCCGCATTATCCAGGCCATCCGCCGCGCCGGGGTCGGCAACCCCCTGCTCATGCTGGATGAAATCGACAAACTGGGGCGGGATTTCCGCGGTGATCCGGCAGCGGCGCTGCTGGAAATCCTGGACCCGGCCCAGAACCGCGAATTCCGCGACAACTTCCTGAACCTGCCCTTCGACCTGTCCAAGGTGTTCTTCATCACCACGGCCAACAGCCTGGAAGGTATCCCCCGGCCCCTGCTGGATCGCATGGAGCTGCTGGAACTCAGTGGCTACAGCGATATGGAAAAGATCCAGATCGCGCACCTGTACCTGATTCCGCGGCAGCGCCAGGAGGCCGGGCTGACCGAGGCCCAGTTGCAGATCCAGGA
>JBJHDG010000176.1:0-5823 GCA_050486425.1 Pseudomonadales bacterium
ATCCATGTGGCTCGCCAGATAGAGCCCAGCCCCCAGCACCAACAGATGGGCCGGCCATAGTCCCACCCAGGTGGGCAAGTAACCGCTGAACATGGCGTGTTGGCACAACAACAGCACCAGGTAATAGACAAGCACCGCACCCAGGGCCGGCAGGATACGGGCAAACCGCCCCTGCCGTGGTGCGGCCCGGGACAGGCCGAACCCCAACACCGCCGCCAGCAGCGTCATGATGGGCAGCGCCAGGCGCCAGTGCACTTCCGCCAGGGCGGCAGCGCTGCCCTCACGCCAGAGCTCGGCCGTGGGCTGGGCCTGGCGCCGCAAACGTTGCAGGGAGGGGTCCTGGCGCGCAATGCGCTGGCCCAGCGCGCCGAACTCGATCACCCGGTAATCTGCCTGCCCGGGCACCCCTTCATAGCGGCTGCCGTCTTCCAACAGCAGAAAGCGACTGCCGGTATCTTCATCCAGGTACAGGGAACCCCGCTCCGCCCAGAGCGCAATACTCTCCCGGCCACTGTGATCAGCAATAAACAGGCCCCGCAGTTGCCGCTTGTCGCTGCTCACCGCCTCGGCATAGGTCACCCGGTTGCCACCGGAAAACAGATGAAACACGCCAGGGGTGATGCCTTCGAACTCCCGGGACTGGGCCTGGGCAAGCAGATACTGGGTGCGCTTGACTTCCAGCTTGGGGGTGACCGCCAGGGCCAGATAACCCACGCCCAGGGCCAGCACGGCAGCACTGCCCAGCAGCCATGTCAGCACCCGTAGCGGCGCCACGCCACTGGCTAGCAGCACGGTCATCTCCTGGTCGGCGAACAGCCGGCCCAGGGTCAGCACCAACGCAATGTAAAAGGCAAAGGGCAGGATCAGCTGCAGAAACTCCGGCAGGCGCAATGCCATGATGGTCAGCACGGCCTGGGCGGAGAATTTGCCCAGGGCTGCATCCTGCAGATAGCCCATGAGCCGGCCACCAATGCCGATCAGCAGCAGCACCACCGCGGCCACCAGAAACACCAGTACCAGCTCTTTGCTGAGGTAGCGGAAAAACAGCGTCAAGCGGCCTCCCCATTTGGCCTGATGCCCGTCTCGTGAAATACTTGCGCGCTAATTTTCAGCAATGCCCCTCCGCGGGTATCGACGCATGATCATGCGGGAACCATTATGAAGTATGCCGCCAAGCCGGGAAAACTCAGCACACTGAAATCTGCCTGTCTGCTCCTGCCGCTGGCCCAGGCCAAGGCCCTGGCCAAGGATCTGCAGCAGGAGGCGCTGCTCCAGGCCCAGCTGCAGGACTTTGAAGACAGTGCCGGCAAACTGGCGCAGATCAACCTGCCTGCGGCTTGCCCGATCCGCCGCCTGCTGGTGCTGGGCGGCTGCCACGCGGGCACCCAGGCGGCAGATCTGCGCAAGATCATGCAGGCGGCGGCCAATGCCCTGAAAACCCTGGCGGTCAGCAGTGCACATCTGAGCCTGGAGGCGGTGCACGCAAAAGATCTGGACAGCAATCTGGCATTACAGCAAAGCCTGGCACTGTTCTCCCAGACACTCTATTGGTACGAACCCTACAAATCCGATGTAAAGCCCCAAACCCGCATCAGTCAGCTCAACCTGGTGTTCGGCAATGGCCGCAAGGTCGCCAGCAGTAAAGCCCTGACCGAGATTTGCGCCCAGGCCAGCGCCCTGGCCGCCGGCCTGGGCCTGGCGCGGGATCTGGGCAACTGCCCACCCAATGTCTGCACGCCCAGTTATCTGGCCCAGCAAGCCCGGACCCTGGCAAAAACCAGCACCAAGACCAGCATTCGCGTGCTGGATGAGCCGGCCATGAAGAAACTGGGTATGGGCGCGTTCCTGGCGGTGAGCCAGGGCAGTGACAATCCGGGCCGACTTATTGTGCTGGAATACCAGGGCGCACCGGCCCGCGGCAAAAGCAAGGCCGCACCCATCGTGCTGGTGGGCAAGGGCATCACCTTCGACACCGGCGGTATCAGCCTGAAACCACCGGCTGCCATGGATGAAATGAAGTTCGATATGTGTGGTGCCGCCAGCGTGCTCGGCGTTACCAAAGCGGTGATCGCCGCCAAGCTGCCCATCCATCTGGTAACCATCGTGGCTGCTGCGGAAAACATGCCCAGCGGCAGTGCCACCCGGCCTGGCGATATTGTGACCTCACTCTCCGGCCAAACCATCGAAGTGCTGAACACAGACGCTGAGGGGCGCATGGTGCTTTGCGATGCCATGACCTACGCCCAGCAGCATTACCAACCGAAAACCCTGATCGATGTCGCCACCCTTACCGGTGCCTGTATCGTCGCCCTGGGCGCACATGCCAGCGGCCTGTTCGCCAACGATGATGGCCTGTCGCAAGCCCTGGTGCACGCCGGTGAACAGATCTGGGACCGCGCCTGGCCCATGCCGGTGTGGGAGGATTATCAAAGCCAGCTGAAAAGCAATTTTGCCGATATGGCCAATGTCGGCGGTCGGGATGCCGGCGCCGTGACGGCAGCCTGTTTCCTGGCCAGGTATGCAAAAAATGTGGCCTGGGCGCACCTGGACATTGCCGGCTCGGCATTCACCAGCGGCGCCAGCAAGGGTGCCACCGGGCGCCCTGTACCTTTGTTGTTTCAATACCTGTTGCAGCAATGTCAGTAAGAATCGATTTCTATGTGCTGCCGGATACGGACCCCAGTGCCAAGGCGCGCTTCGCCTGTCGGCTGGCGCATAAGGCACTGCTGCATGGCCAGCGGGTGCATGTGCATACCCAGGATGCCGACAGCACAGCAGCGCTGGACGCCCTGATGTGGGCCTATCCCAGTTATCAGTTCCTGCCCCACAGCCGCCTGGATGACGCCAACGCGGTAGCGGCACCGGTATGCATCGGCCATGGCGAGTCCGCTGCCGAAGATGCGCAGATGCTGATCAACCTCAGCGCCCAGATACCGGCATTTTTCGGACGCTTTGAACGGGTCGCGGAAATTGTCAGCGCCGACACCAAAGCGCAGATGCGGGAACATTACAGGTTCTATCGCGACAAGGGCTATGCCCTGTATCACCACGAGCTGACGCAGTGGGAGGACCAATGAGCAGCAAACCTGCAGACAAGTCCGGCGCTGCAGACCCCGCCTCCAAAGCATTGCTGGGAGAGCTGGAGTCCATCAAGGCGCTGCTGGATGAACCTGCGCCACTGGATGACATGGACATCCCAATACTGGAGGACATTGTGGATCAGAGCGCAGCGCCAACCGCGGACGTATTGTCGGCGCCAACACCAGGCCGGCCCGAGGAAGACATTAACGCCCTGGAAGCCTTCTTCGATGCAGCCCTGGCCGAACAAATCGAAGCTGAACTGGATGATGAAATTGAAGCCCGTGCACTGGAGCGGGTACAGCCCAGTGCGCCGGCCGCAATGGAACCGGCAACGCCGGCACTAGAAGCACCAGCCGCCGCAGCGGCAGCACCGGCAACTGCCGCGCCGCCCGCGGCCCCGTCCCAGGGCATCAATATTCACGAAGTGCTGGCCGAAATGGATGCTGTCCTGGGCGAAACCATGCACCAGTGGTTACAGGAGCAATTGACCGCGCACGGCGCCGAATTGCGCGCACGCATGCTGGCCCAGGTACGCACACACATTCAGCGCAAGCTGCAAAAAAATCAGCCTCAGGATTAAAGATTCCATTATGCAAAGCAGTTTCGATCCGCACGCCATTGAACAAGCGCTGTACCAGGAATGGGAAGCTGCCGGCTATTTTGCCCCCGGCGGTAATGGTGAGGCTTATTGCATCCTGATCCCACCGCCGAATGTCACCGGCAGTCTGCACATGGGGCATGCCTTCCAGCACACGCTGATGGATACCTTGATTCGTTACCAGCGCATGCAGGGGCGCAACACCCTCTGGCAAATGGGCACCGACCATGCCGGCATCGCCACCCAGATGGTGGTGGAACGTCAATTGGCGGCAGCCGGCATTCACCGCAGCGACATTGGCCGCGAAGCCTTTATCGAGAAAGTCTGGGAGTGGAAAGCGCAATCCGGCAACCAGATTTCCCAACAACTGCGTCGCATGGGTTCTTCCCTGGATTGGAGCCGGGATCGTTTCACCATGGACCCGGGTTTCTCCCGCGCGGTGCAGGAAGTGTTCGTGCGCCTGTATGAAGACAACCTGATTTATCGTGGCCAGCGTCTGGTGAACTGGGATCCCGTGCTGCAAACCGCCATCTCCGATCTGGAGGTGGAGAACCGGGAGGAGAAAGGCCACCTGTGGCACTTCCGTTATCCCCTGGCAGCTGGTGCCCGCACCGCTGATGGCAAGGATTATCTGGTAGTGGCCACCACCCGTCCGGAAACCATGCTCGGCGATACCGCCGTTGCCGTGCATCCGGAAGATCGCCGTTATCAGGACCTGATCGGCAAGCAGGTGCAACTGCCCCTTACCGACAGAGTGATTCCCATCATTGCCGATACCTATGTGGATCCGGAATTCGGTACCGGTTGCGTGAAAATCACGCCGGCCCATGACTTCAACGACAACGAAGTAGGCAAGCGCCACCATCTGCCCCTGATCAATGTGTTCACTGCCGATGCCCGCATGAACGAGCAGGCGCCCGCCGCCTACCAGGGCCTGGATCGCTACGAGGCACGCCGCAAACTGGTGGCTGACATGGATGCCCTGGGCCTGCTGGATACCGTCAAGGATCATGTGTTGATGGTGCCCTATGGTGATCGCTCCAACGCGGTGATCGAACCCTGGCTCACCGACCAATGGTTCGTGGCCATCGCGGAGTTGGCCAAACCGGCCATGGCGGCGGTGGAGGACGGTCGGGTGCAGTTTGTACCCAAGCAGTATGAGAATCTCTACTTCGCCTGGATGCGCGACATTCGCGACTGGTGCATCAGCCGTCAGCTCTGGTGGGGGCACCGGATTCCCGCCTGGTATGATGATGCCGGCAATGTCTATGTGGGACGTAGCGAAGCCGAGGTGCGCAGCAAGCACCAACTGGCAGACAGCCTGAATCTGCGCCAGGATCCGGACGTGCTGGAAACCTGGTTCTCCTCGGCACTGTGGAGCTTCGGCACCCTGGGCTGGCCGGACGCTACGCCAGAGCTGGCAACCTTCCACCCCACCGACGTGCTGGTCACCGGCCACGACATTATTTTCTTCTGGGTGGCGCGCATGATCATGATGTCTTTGCGTTTCACCGGCGAAGTTCCATTCCGTCAAGTCTATGTGCATGGTCTGGTGCGGGATGCGGATGGCAACAAGATGTCCAAGTCCAAGGGAAACGGTCTGGATCCTTTGGATATGATTGATGGCATCAGCCTGGATGCGTTGGTTGCCAAGCGTACCGAGAGTCTGATGCAGCCACAGATGGCGGCACGTATCGAGAAAACCACCCGCAAGGATTTTCCGGAAGGCATTCCTGCCTATGGCACTGATGCACTGCGCTTTACCTTCTGCGCGCTGGCTTCCACTGGCCGGGACATACGCTTTGATCTGAACCGCATTGAAGGCTATCGGCATTTCTGCAATAAACTCTGGAACGCCGCCAAGTTTGTTTTCAGTAATATCGAAGATCAGGATCTCGCTGGCGCCAAGGTCTTATCCACGGCTGACCGCTGGATCTGCTCCCGGGCCCGCACCCTGATCAGCGACTGTCACCGGGCGTTGGAAACCTACAGGTTTGATCTGTACGCCAATCTGATCTACGACTTTATCTGGCACGAGTACTGCGACTGGTACCTGGAGCTGTCGAAACCGCTACTCTGGGACGAAAGCGCAGATCCCGCAGCCCAGCGCGGCACCCGATATACGCTGCTGGCCATGCTGGAAC
>JBJHDG010000177.1:0-5779 GCA_050486425.1 Pseudomonadales bacterium
CCGCAGCTGCATGGGGCCATGGAAGCGACCACCCACGTTACGCGGTCGGTAGAGCCCCTCCAGGTTCTCGTCCTCAAACACCAGTGGCGCATCCAGAAAGATGCTGGCCGGGCTGATGCCGCGTTCCAGGGCGGCAGAGAAGACGAAGGGCTTGAAGATGGAGCCAGGCTGGCGTGCCGCCTGCAGCGCATGATTGAACTGGCTGCGGCCAAAATCGAATCCCCCCACCAGGGCGCGCACGGCGCCAGTGTTGGGGTCCATGGCCACCAGGGCGCCCTGTACCTCAGGGACCTGGGCCAGGGCCCAGCCATCTTCGGTTTGTCGCACCCGGATCAGGTCACCCACACGTACCGCTTCGCCGGCTTGTTGCAGGGCGGGTCCGCGGCCACCGCTGGCCAGTCGGGTTCGAGCCCAACGCAGCTGCGGCCACTCCACCGTGACCTGAACTGCGCCACGGGTGAAAGCCTGGAAGGATTGTTCTTCCACGGCGGTGACGATGGCGGGTTCCAGCCCGCCCACCCGCGGCACCTCCGCCAGCAGGGCCAGCAGGTCCGTGCCTGTAGGCACTTCCGGGAGTTCAAAGTGCGCCTCCGGGCCGCGATAACCATGGCGTCTGTCGTAGGCCAGCAGGCCTTCCCGCACGGTCTGGGTGGCGGCCTGTTGCAGTCGACTGTCCAGGGTGGTGACCACCTCGAAACCAGTGCTGTAGATCTGCGGGCCATACTCCGCCAGCAGCTGCTGGCGCACCCATTCCGCCACATAGGGCGAGGGTACATCCAGCTCGCGTTCATGGCGGCTGGCGGTATTGGGCATGGTGATGGCAGCCTGGTAGGTGGCCTCATCGATGGAGTTCTGCTGGTACATGCGGTACAGCACCAGATTGCGCCTGGTCATGGCGCGGCTGGGTCCGCTGATGGGATTGCCCACCGAAGGCGCTTGCGGGATACCGGCCAACATGGCCATTTCATGCAGCTCCAGCGCATGCAACGGGCGGCCGTAGTAGCTGTAGGCGGCAGCCTGGGCGCCGTAATTGCGCTGGCCGAAAGGCACTATGTTGATATAGAGCTCCAGGATCTCGGCCTTGGACAGCTCCTGCTCGATCTTCAGCGCCAGCAACATCTCCTTGAACTTGCGGATGAAGGTCTGTTCCAGGGTGAAGGAGATGTTACGGGCCAACTGCATGGTGATGGTGCTGGCGCCGGAGCGGATTTCCCGGGTCCAGAGCAGCTGCCGGGTATCATTGGCCAGTGACAGCCAGTCAATGCCCTTATGGCGGTAGAAACGCTTGTCCTCGGTATCCAGGATGGCGTTGATAAAGTCCTGGGGGACATCCTCAATTTTCACCGGGATGGCCCGGCGTTCACCAAACTCGCCGATCAATGCCCCGTCGGCGGCATAGATCCGCAGCGGCGTCTCCAAGCGCACATGACGGTAGCTCTCGGCATCCGGCACCTGGGGGTTCAGGTACAGATAGACCCCCGCAAGACTGAGGACTACACCACATACTGAGGTCCAGCCCAGCCACATAATGACCACCAGGGCTGTTCTTAGCCGTTGTTGCATAAGGCCTTCTTGGGATATCAGGGGGCCGACCCGGCCTGCCGTGGGTGGGCTGGCCGGGGCCAGGCGCAAAGCTCGACCAAGTCTTGGGCTCGGGCCGTGGACTGGGTCGAATGTGACTGAGACAGCGTTTTTTGCATTGGGATCCGATTGCTCTGCAATTAACTCTGGTATTTAATGCAGATTCGCATTAAAAGGACGTAAGTGCCCGCACCTGATAGGGAATTCTGCCGTGTTCGGTCTCTTTAGTAAGAAGTCTAACATTTACCTTGGGCTGGATATCAGCTCAACCTCCGTCAAGCTCCTGGAGCTCTCCAAGGCGAACGGCCGTTATCGGGTCGAGGCTTATGGCGTGGAGCCGCTGCCGCCCAACGCGGTGGTGGAGAAGAATATTAATGACCAGGAGGGCGTGGGTGAAGCCATAAAACGGGTGGTCAGCCGCAGCAAGGCCAGCTCCCGGCTGGCGGCCGTGGCTGTTGCCGGCTCCGCCGTCATTACCAAGACCATCGAGATGGATGCCAACCTCAGCGATGAGGATATGGAGAACCAGATCATCGCCGAGGCCGAGCAATACATCCCCTACTCGCTGGATGAGGTAGCCATCGACTTCCAGCGTCAGTCGCTGTCGCCGCGCAATCCGGACCAGATGGAAGTTTTGCTGGCGGCCTGTCGCAAGGAAAACGTGGAGATGCGCGCCAGTGCCTTGGCACTGGGCGGGCTGAAGGCCGGCATCGTGGATATCGAGGCCCATGCCATGAAGCGGGCCTTTGATCTGATCAAGCCGCAACTGGGGGATAACCCGGAAGACCTGGTGGTGGCTGTGATTGACATTGGCGCCACCATGACCACGGTCAGTGTGTTGGCGGATGATCGCGCCATCTACACCCGGGAGCAGTTGTTTGGTGGCCGCCAGCTGACTGAGGACATACAGCGGCGCTACGGGTTGTCTTTCGAGGAGGCAGGCCTGGCGAAAAAGCAGGGCGGATTGCCCGACGACTATGAGTCCGAAGTGCTGCAGCCATTCAAGGAAGCGGTGCTGCAGCAGGTGACCCGGTCCCTGCAGTTCTTCTTCTCATCCAGCCAGTACGATGATGTGGACTATATTGTCTTGGCGGGCGGTACGGCTTCCATTGAGGGGCTGGCGGAGATGATTGAGAACAAGCTCGGCACACCCACGGTGATTGCCAACCCGTTCATCGATATGTCATTGGCATCCAAGGTGGATGCCAACTCGCTGGCCAATGACGCGCCGGCGATGATGATCGCGTGCGGCCTCGCCATGAGGAGTTTTGAATGAAAGCGAATATTAACCTCCTACCCTGGCGCGAGGAGCTGCGGGAGCGCAGGAAAAAAGAATTTCTGGCGTTCCTCTTGGGTGTGGCTGTAGCTGCTGTCGTATTGGTGTTTGTTGGTAAGCTGGTGCTTGAAGCCCAAATTGACCAGCAAAACAGCCGCAATAACTGGTTGCGTTCGGAGATTCGGGATCTGGATGGTCAGATTGCAGAAATTCGCACCTTACGGCAAGAGCGCGAACAACTGCTCGCAAGAATGCGAGCTATCCAGGAATTGCAGGGTAACCGGCCAGTTATCGTGCGGATGTTCGACGAGCTGGTGCGCACCAACCCGACGGGTTCTTACTATACAAGTGTACGCATGGATGGTCGCGTTTTGTCGACAGCGGGCACTGCTGAGTCAAACACCAGAATTTCTGCATTGATGCGGAATCTTGATGCGTCTGACTGGTTTGCCAACCCGAATCTGCGTGCAGTGCGTGAAAATCCCGCGTTCGGGCCTCAGGCCAGTAATTTCCAGATGACTGTGAGTCAGGCAAACCCTCAGCAACAGTCCTCTGACGCACGAGGAGGGTAAGGGTCATGGCATTACAGGATTCGCTTGACCAGCTAAAGAATTTTGATTTCAGTGATCTTGACTTTAATAACGTGGGCAGCTGGCCATCCGCAATCAAGGGCATTGCTTTGCTGGTGGTGTTTGTTGCGGTTTGTGTCGGCGGGTATTTTCTCCTGCTGAGTGATTTACAGAAGCGGCTTGAAGCAGCCCAGCGACAAGAGAGTACGTTGCGTCGGGAGATGACGGACAAGTGGGATCAGGCTGCAAATTTACAGGAATTTCGCCGTCAGAAGGACGAGATAAAGGAGCGATTTGACGCGCTCTTACGGCAGTTGCCTACGGACACCGAGGTTCCAGATCTGCTTGACGATATTACACGCGCCGCAGTTGATCACAGCCTGGCAATGGAAAGCCTCGATCTTCAGCCCGAACGACGTACGGATGTTTTTGTAGAGCTGCCAATGAATATTGCGGTGTCTGGTGAGTTTCACAATATTGGTGCGTTCGTGAGTAGCGTGGCAGGACTATCTCGCATTGTAACGCTCCATGATTTCGTGATCACTCCACAAGGAGGGTCGCACGATAATTTGCGGATGACCATCCTGGCAAAAACCTACAGGTACCAGGAGAACTGATGATGAAAGGATTCGTCACGCTCCTGTTCGTTGGATTCCTGGGCGCCTTGGTGGCCGGATGTGGCGGCGGAGACATGGCAGACCTGCGTAACTTCAAGAATGAACTGGCGCAGCGACCGAAGGCCCCGGTGGAGCCATTGCCGGAGTTCTTGCCGTATGAGCCTTTTGCTTACGCTGCCGGCGGCCTAAGAAACCCATTCGAGCCGCCGGTGCGGGTGCAACCGGTTGATCCTGACCGGCCACGTTCCGATGTCCGCCCAGACGCCAATAGGGTTAAGCAGTACCTTGAGCAATTTGGTATCGGTCAGCTGCGGGTAGTGGGTAGCTTGTCCCGTGAAGCGACTCTCTATGCGTTGGTGGAAGACCCTAACGGTGGTGTGCATCGTGTGCAGCCGGGTGATTACATGGGCATTGATCACGGTCGTGTAACTGGCGTGTCCGAAGACAGAATAGATTTGATTGAGATCGTACCTGATGGCGTAGGTGGATGGGTTGAGCGCGCACGGACGATGTCGCTAGGAGGCGGTAACTGATGAATCCAAACAACATGCAAACAAGGAATGCGGCCATGTTTCCCAACGCCTGCCTGGGTGCCGGAGGTTTATTCGGTGTGAAAGCCAAGCTCTGGTGTTTGATTACGGCGTTGGCAGCGCTGCCATTGAGCGCAGCTGCAGTGACGCTGGAAGCCATCGATTTTTCTGCGCTGCCTGGTGATCGAACGGAGATTCGTCTTGAGTTTGATGGCGCCCCCCCCGAACCCACGGGCTACACCATTGATGTCCCTGCACGCATAGCCCTGGATCTTGTAGATGTGCGTAGCGGTCTGGCACAACGGTACCACAGCCTGGGTGCTGGCAATGCCCGTGAAGTTACTGTGGTTGAAGCTCAGGATCGCACCCGATTGATTGTGAACCTGACGGAGCTGGTCCCGTACGAAACTTGGGTGGACGGCAATGCGCTGTTTATTTTGATTGGTGCCGGCGAGCGGGCGGGGGAAGTGGCGGCTGCGACGCCATCAACTGCGGCGCCGGATGCGGCAATGTCACCGCGACCAGTCTCTACCGCTGCAGCCCGGGAATCTAGAATTCTTGATGTTGATTTTCGTCGCGGCCCTGCCGGTGATGGTCGTGTGGTGATTCGCCTGTCAGATCCCAGGGCGCCCTTGGACGTGGCAAGCGAGTCTGGCCGTATCCGCGTGTTGGTGCGTGATACCGTGCTTCCAGCGGAGTTGCGTCGCAGGCTTGACGTTACCGATTTTGCAACTCCGGTTGAGCTGATTGATGCGGTGCAGGAAGGCCCGAATGCTCGCTTCACAATTCGTGCCGGCGGCCTGTATGACTACCTTTCCTACCAGGCTGATGATGTGCTGACGATCAATGTGCAGCCACTAACGGAAGAAGACGTTGCGCGGAGAGATGATGTCTTCAGATACACTGGAGAAAAGCTGTCGTTGAACTTCCAGGATATTCCGGTGCGGTCTGTATTGCAGCTGATCGCAGATTTTACAGATCTCAACTTGGTAGCCAGCGATACGGTTGGTGGCCGTATTACCCTGCGGTTACAAAACGTGCCTTGGGATCAGGCGCTTGAGCTGATCCTGCGTACGCGAGGTTTGGACAAGCGTCTCGTGGGAAATGTATTGCTGGTTGCACCTGCTCAGGAAATTGCCGCGCGAGAGCAGCTTGAGCTTGAGAACCAGCGCCAACTTGCGGAGTTGGCCCCGCTACGTACTGAGT
>JBJHDG010000178.1:0-5759 GCA_050486425.1 Pseudomonadales bacterium
TGGCCGTCATGCCTTGCCGCTGCTGGTGCGGCAGATCTATCACGTGGGTGTGTTGTCCCTGGTCATCATTGTGTTGTCGGCTTTTTCCATTGGTGCCGTCCTGGCGCTGCAGTTCTATACCCAGCTATCCCGCTTTGGTGCGGAAGAAACCATTGGCCTCGGGCTGTCCCTGGTGCTGCTGCGGGAGCTGGGCCCTGTGGTCACCGGCCTGCTGTTCGCGGGGCGGGCCGGGTCCGCGGTAACGGCGGAAATCGGCCTGATGAAGGCGACGGACCAATTGTCAGGCATGGCCATGATGGGGGTGGACCCGTTGCGGCGGGTGGTGGCGCCCCGGCTGTGGGCCGGGTTTATCAGCATGCCGCTACTGGCCATGATCTTCAGCACCGTGGCCATCTGGGGCGGCGGCCTGGTGGCGGTGGATTGGTTGGGGGTGGACGCGGTGAGCTTCTGGGCCGTTATGCAGGAAGGCACCCGGATTTGGGAAGATGTGGGCAAAGGCATGGTCAAATGTCTGGTGTTCGCCCTGGTGGTGACCTGGATCGCGGTGTTTCAAGGGTATGATGCGCTGCCCACGGCAGAAGGCATCAGTGCCGCCACCACCCGCACCGTGGTGTTGTCCTCGGTGATGATACTGGCACTGGATTTTGTGCTGACCCTGGTGATGTACGGAGATTTCAACTGATGCGGATGCGAACTTTGGAAATCAGCGTGGGCGCCTTCATGTTGGCGGGGATGGGCGCGCTGCTGTTCCTGGCGGTGCAGGTCAGCGGCATCAGCCTGGAACGGGGCCCGGGCACCTACCAGCTGGAGGCCAGATTCAGCGATGTGGCCGGTATCCGTACCCGTGCCAAGGTGAGCATGGCCGGCGTGGTGGTGGGGCGCGTGGTACGTATAACGGTGGATCCAGCGTACGCTGAAGCGGTGTTGACCATTGAGCTGGACGCCAATTTGCAGCTGCCGGTGGACACCGAGGCTGCCATCCAGACCGAAGGTATCCTGGGTGGGCGCTATGTGGCGCTGCTGCCTGGTGTGGAAGACGATGTCATCCCTCCCGGCGGCACCATTCATTACACCCGCAGCGCCATGGTGCTGGAGAATCTGATTGGCGATTTCATGTTGAATATGGGAGGTTCCTGATGGCTTCAATGAACAGGCACGCGCTTGGCGCAGGGTGGCTGCTACTGTTGCTGGCCTGGTTGCCAGATCCGGCTGTGGCAGAACCGGCGCAGCCGCCTCAGGATCCCTATGCCCTGGTGGAGCGGACTTCCCAGCGGCTGATCGACATCATTCAGGAAGGCAAAACCTACTTCGAGCAGGACCCGCAGCGGTTTTATCGGGAGGTGACCGAACTGCTGGATCCCATCGTGGATTTTGAAGGTTTTGCCCGTGGTGTGATGGGGCCGCAGTATGCCCGCCAGGCCACCCCCGCCCAGCGGCGCGAGTTCGTGGACACCTTCAAAACCAGTTTGATCAATACCTATGCCCGCGCTTTGCTGGAGTTTGATAACGAGCAGGTGCGGGTGATTCCGGATGACCGACCGCCACGGGATCCAACCCGGCGGGAAGTAAAAATGGAGCTCGAACTGGCGGATGGCCGGGTGTTTCCCGTCACTTACAGCATGGTGCAAGATCGGGAAGGCCAGTGGCGCATGCGTAACATCGTCGTCGGCACGGTGAATATCGGCATGACCTACCGGCGCCAGTTTGAAAGCGCCATGCGCTCGCCCCAGTTCGGCGGTGACATGAGCAAGGTGATTGCGAACTGGGGCGACCAGGTGGCTGAGATCGAGGTCGCACTGGAAGAAGAAAGCTGAGGCGGGCGGATGCAGATCGCGCAGCAAGCTGAGGACAGATATTGCTTGCAGGGTTCGGTGGATTTCACGGATGTCCTGCAGATGCGCGCTGAGGTGGACCAGCTGCTGGCGACGCGGCCCAAGCTGGTGTTGAGCCTGGCGGGCGTGGAAAACGCCAGCAGTCTGCTGTTGGTGCTGATGCTGGGCTGGATCCGCCGCGCGGAACAGTTGCGGCACCAGGTGTTGTTTGCTGATCTGCCGGCTTCTTTGCAGCGCCTGATCAGCTTTGTTGGGATGGATGCCGTGCTGCCGCTGGAAGCAGGCAGCACTTCGGCCTAGTGCACAGATCTATCAGGAAACTTACCCATGGTGACAGATGAAATTGTAAGCCGCATTCAGGCGGCGCTGCCGGATGCCAATGTGGATGCACAGGGTGATGGCCACCGGATGAATATTCGGGTGGTGAGTCAGGGTTTTGCCGGCCTGTCCCGGGTGCAGAAGCAACAGAAGATTTACGCGTGCATTAACGAGCTGATCGCAGGCGGCGCCTTGCACGCGGTGAGCATTCAGGCACTCACGCCCGACGAGGCCGCCTGAGACCATGGATAAACTGTTGATCCAAGGCGGCGCCCGTTTGCAGGGTGAGCTGCGCATCTCCGGTGCCAAGAATTCCGCGCTGCCCATCATTGCCGCGACGCTGCTCACGGATGACACCGTCACCCTGGGCAATGTCCCGCACCTGCACGATGTCACCACCATGATTGAGCTGCTCGGCTGCATGGGCGTGGGTGTGAGTGTGGATGAAAAACTGAATGTCTCAGTCACCAGTGCCAGCCTGAACAGCACCAGAGCGCCTTATGAGGTGGTGAAAACCATGCGCGCCTCCTTCACCGTGCTGGGGCCGTTGCTGGCGCGCCATGGTCAGGCGGAAGTATCGTTGCCGGGCGGCTGCGCCATCGGTCCGCGACCGGTGGATCAGCACTTGAAAGGTCTGCAGGCCATGGGCGCGGAAATTCGCGTGGAAGATGGTTATGTGATCGCACGCTGTGAGGGTCCATTGCAAGGCGCGCATATCCTCATGGATATCACCACCGTGGGTGGCACCGAAAACCTGATGATGGCTGCCACACTGGCAAAAGGCACCACGGTACTGGAGAACGCCGCGCGGGAACCGGAAATCGTGGATCTGGCGGAGTGCCTGATTGCCATGGGCGCCCGCATCAGCGGGCATGGCACGGACACCATTCATATTGAAGGGGTGGAGGCGCTGCACGGCTGTGACTACCGCATCATGCCGGATCGCGTGGAAACCGGCACCTATCTGATTGCGGCCGCAGCAACCGGTGGTCGCATCCTGGTCAAGGATACCTGTCCGCAGGCGCTGGAATCTGTGCTGATCAAATTGCAGCAGGCCGGCGCAGAAGTGTCAGAAGGGCCGGACTGGGTGCGGCTGGACATGCATGGCCAGCGGCCGCGAGCGGTGGATATTCGCACCGCACCCTATCCAGGTTTTCCCACGGACATGCAGGCGCAGTTTTTGGCGCTCATGGCCATTGCGGATGGCACCAGCAAGGTGACTGAAACCATTTTTGAAAATCGCTTTATGCATATCCATGAGATCAATCGCCTGGGCGCCAATATCAGCTTGCAGGGTAATACGCTGGCGGTGGTGCAGGGTGTCCCCAAACTCAAGGGTGCGCCGGTGATGGCCACGGATCTGCGCGCTTCATTCAGCCTGGTGGTGGCGGGCCTGGTGGCCGAAGGGGAAACCCTGATTGATCGCATCTACCACATCGATCGTGGTTATGAGTGTATTGAAGAGAAGTTGCTGCAACTGGGCGCCCGGGTGCGGCGTTTGTCCGGCCGCTGACCGCGGCCTTGTCGGTTTTTTATCCGCTGTTATTGGAACCTAAAAGTGTCGGGAAACGTGCAAGCGATGCAGCCACTCACCATTGCTCTGAACCGGGGCCGAATCCTTGAGGAATGTCTGCCCATGTTGGCGGCGGCCGGCATTGAGCCCGCAGAAGACATGAGCGCCAGCCGCAAGCTGATCTTCGACAGCAAATGCGGTCGCATGCGGCTGGTGGTGGTACGGGGTTCGGACGTGCCTGTCTACGTGGAATATGGTGCTGCCGATCTCGGCATTGTCGGGAAGGACACGCTGCTGGAGTACGGCGATGGCGATTTCTATGAGCGTCTGGATCTGGGTATTGCCCGCTGTCGGGTGATGACGGCAGCACCTGCAGCTGCCCGGGCACTGCCGCATCAGGGCCGACTGCGGGTGGCCACCAAGTACGTCAACATGGCGCGGCGTTACTTTGCCGAACAGGGGCGTCAGGTGGAAGTGATTGCCCTCAGCGGCGCCATGGAAATTGCGCCCCTGATGGGGCTGGCGGATCTGATCGTGGATGTGGTGGATACGGGCAATACGCTGAAGGCCAACGGCTTGGTGGCGGGTGAGCTGATCGCTGATATCAGCACCCGGGTGATTGTCAATCGCGCCGCCCTGAAAACCCGCTATCAGGAAGTGGAAGCGCTGTTAACCGCGTTGCGTGCGGTGGTGGCAAGCCGCGTGGCGACTCAGGGAGCAACGGCATGAGCCTGCTGCAGAAACTGGACACGGCAGATGCGGGCTTTACCGCTGCGCTGGATGCCCTGGTGCACTGGGAGTTATCCGATGACGATGCGGTCAACCGGGCTGCCCGGGAGATTCTGGCCGCTATCAAGGCGCAGGGCGACGCTGCGTTGTTGGCGTTTACCGCCAAGTATGATGCGGTGAAGGTCGCTGATGTCGCCGCCTTGCGCGTGCCGGCGGATGAGCTGGCGGCCTGCTTTGCGGCCATTGGCGCCATTGAGCAGCAGGCGTTGCAGCAAGCGGCCGCGCGCATCCGCACCTATCACCAGCATCAGTTGCAAACATCCTGGGAAATTCAGGATGAGTATGGCAATGGCCTGGGCAGCTTGGTGCGGCCGCTGGCGCGGGTGGGTGTCTATGTCCCCGGCGGCCAGGCGGCTTATCCGTCCACGGTATTGATGACCGTGATTCCGGCGCGGGTGGCCGGCGTGGGCGAAATCATTGTCACGGTGCCCACACCTCAAGGTGTGCGCAATCCGCTGGTATTTGCGGCCATGCATGTGGCCGGTGTGGATCAGGTGTTCACCGTGGGCGGCGCCCAGGCCATCGGCGCCCTGGCGTATGGCACCGCCAGCATTCCCAAGGTGGACAAGATCGTGGGGCCGGGCGGCGCCTTTGTGGCGGCGGCCAAGCGTCAGGTCTATGGTCCGGTGGGCATAGATTCCATTGCCGGCCCCAGTGAGATTCTCATCATCGCCGACGGCACCACGCCGGTGGATTGGGTGGTGCTGGATCTGTTTTCCCAGGCCGAACATGATGCGGCGGCCCAGGCCATCCTGCTGACACCAGACGCTGACTATCTCGCCCGGGTGGAACAGCGCATCGCGCAGCTGCTGCCCGGCATGAGCCGGGCGGGGCTGATTGCCGAATCCTTGCGCCGACGCGGGGCGCTGATCAAAACCCGGGATCTGGCGGAAGCCGTGGCCTTGTCCAACCGCATTGCGCCGGAGCACCTGGAACTGGCGGTGGCGGATCCGGACGCCTTGCTGCCCTTGGTGCAGCATGCCGGGGCGATCTTCCTGGGCGCCCATACCCCGGAAACCATTGGTGACTATGCGGCTGGCCCCAGCCATGTGCTGCCGACCTTTGGCACTGCCAGGTACAGCTCACCCCTGGGGGTCTACGACTTCCAAAAGCGCAGCTCACTGAGTCGTTGCACCCCCGCTGGGGCTGAACCCCTGGCGCGTATCGCGGCGGTACTGGCCCATGGTGAAGGTCTGGGTGCGCATGCCCGCGCCGCCGAAGTGCGCATCGCCGGTATGGACCACAACCTGCCGGAGGCCTGAGATGAAACCCCTGCGTGTGCTGCTGGCGCTGGTGATCGCCTGCCT
>JBJHDG010000179.1:0-5691 GCA_050486425.1 Pseudomonadales bacterium
AACACGCACTGGGCACCGTCGGATTCCTGGAGCAATCCCTGCTGCTGCAGATCCGCAATCACCAGCGGCAGGTCTGCGTTATAAGCACTTTCCGGGCGCACATGGCGGTCATCCAGGCTGCTGCCCAGGCGCTGATAGATCTCATTGCAGTGCGCCATGGAAATGGCAATGAATTTCTGCCACAAGGCGCGGCTGGCGGCATCACCCTGCTGCAACGCCACCACTTTCAGGCGTGCGCGCTCGGCAAAGGCGGGGTCGGCATCAAAGCGCTGTTTTGCCGCTACATAGAACTGCTCCAGATCCGCCAGTTGTTCACTGTCGGCACCTGTGTCTTCCAGCAGTGCGAGTAACATGCCGAATTGGGTGCCCCAGTCGCCCAGATGGTTCTGGCGCAGCACCCGATGCCCCAAGGCTTCCAGCAACAGTGCCAGGGCATCGCCAATAATGGTGCTGCGCAGGTGGCCCACGTGCATTTCTTTTGCCAGGTTTACCGATGAGTAATCGATCACCACGATTTCCGGCTGGCTGCTGGCGGTCACCAGTGGCCGATTCGGGTCCAGCTGTGCGGCCAGAAAATCGCTGCGCAAGCGAATATTGATGAAACCCGGACCGGCAATTTCCAGGCTGTCCGCCACGTCGGTCAGTGCCGCAGCGGCCACCACCGCTTCTGCCACGGTGCGTGGATTCTGGCCGCTGCGCTTGGCCGCTGCCATGATGCCATTAGCCTGATAGTCGCCGAACTCAGGACGCCCGGCCGGCGCGACCTGGGCTGGGGCGTTGATGCCCAATGCCGCCAGGGTGGCACTCAGGCGGGATTCCAGCAGCTGCCGCAAGTTCATGCTTCGTCGGGCTCGTCCAGGGCAATTACCTGATCTGCCTGCAGGCCTTTGTCATGACCACTAACGATGAAGCTGACCGTCTGCCCATCACGCAGATTGCGGCGGCCACCACCACGGATGGATTTGAAGTGGACGAAGATTTCTTCGCCATTGTCGCGGGCGATAAAGCCGTAGCCCTTGTTGCGGTTGAACCATTTGACGGTACCGGTCTCGCGGTCCACTTCCGCGGCCGCGGGAGCAGCATTGTTTGGGCGCTGTTGGCTGCGGCTGGGTGCGCGTTCCCGGCGCTGCTCGTGGCGGGGTTTTTGTTGTCGCGGTGGTCTTGCGCGGCTGACCTTAAGGCCGCTTAGCGCAGCATGCACCGGCACATTGGCAAGGCTCACCAGCAGGATGGCAATGGCAACCAGCAGGAAGAGGGCGAAGTACTGATCTGCGTAGAGGCGAAAATGCAGTTCGGTAACCAGCGCGCTGAGCAATAAGGCGCTAAACAGGGGAAACAGGAGTTTCTGCACGAATTTCATGGGTGATCCTGACAGCAGTGACAAAGGGTAGAGGGCGTGTGCCCGCTGCAAAAACCAGCAGCCCCACCAGGGTGGGCGCGCCATGATACCCAAGCCGGCACCGACTTGGCTAACCCGGGACAGGAGGCTTCAGTGCAGGCGGGCTGCGCTGTGGATGATAATGGGCGTTTGCGGGACGTCCGGCATGCCTTGGCTGAGGCCGGTCTGCACTTGCTCGATCTGGCTTACCACCTCCAGACCTTCTACCACCTGGCCGAACACGGTGTAGCCTGGTCGGCCTGGCATGGCATCCAGGTGATTGTTGTCACCCAGGTTGATGTAGAACTGGCTGTCGGCGGAATCCGGGTGCTGGAGCCTGGCCATGGCCAGGGTGCCGCGCAGGTTCTGCCGACCGTTGTCGGATTCATTGGGAATGGGCCCATGGGTGGGGCGTGGCGTGAGTTTGTGGTCATAGCCGCCAGCCTGCACCACAAAGCCAGGCACTATCCGGTGGAAGATAAGGCCATCGTAGAAGCCTTCGTCCACATAGCGCAGGATATGAGTCACGGTGCCTGGCGCCGCCTCATGAAACAACTCCAGCACCATATCCCCCAGACTGGTTTCCAGTTTCACCAGTGGTCGTTCTTCACTGCGGGGATAGGGTGCCTGCATGAATGGTGCTCCATGTTCGGGCGCTGGGCCCACTTGAACCTGCGTGGTTGGGTTGCTGTCGCTGGCCTGCGCCCGCATGTCGGTGTCGTTATTGCTGGCCCAGAACCAGATCAGTCCCAGGGCCAGCAGGCCGAGCCAGACAATGGGCGTGGTGGCGCGCAGCTTCATGGCGCCTACTGTACCCCATAGGCCAGCATGGCGTTGGCAACTTTTACAAAGCCGGCGACATTGGCGCCACGCAGATAGTTCACGTACCCCTGTTCACTGCCAAACTCCACGCACTGATCGTGAATACGGCGCATGACTTCCTGTAACCGGGCATCCACTTCCTGTCGGGTCCAGCCGTAGCGCAGACTGTTCTGACTCATTTCCAGGCCGGAGACCGCCACGCCGCCTGCATTGGCAGCCTTGGACGGCGACAGCAGCACCTTGGCGCTCTGCAGAACCCGCAAGGCGCCAGGTTCAGTGGGCATGTTGGCACCCTCCGCAATGGCCAGCACCTTGTTTTGCGCCAGTTGCCGCGCGTCTTCGGTGTTGATTTCGTTCTGGGTGGCGCAGGGGAATGCCAGATCCGCGGGGATCATCCAGGGGCGCTTGCCCGCATAAAAATCACAATGAAATTCCTTCGCGTATTCTTCGATGCGACCCCGGCGTTTGTCCTTCAGGTGTTTGACCCATTCCAGCCTTTCCCGGCTGATACCATCCGGATCATGAATAAATCCACCGGAGTCCGATAAGGTCAGCACCTTCACGCCCACATCCAGCAGTTTTTCCGCGCAATACAGCGACACATTGCCGGAGCCGGATACCAGCGCCGTCTTGGCGTCCAGGCCTTGGTTAATGTGCTCGAGCATGTACTGCATCATGTACACCACACCATAACCCGTGGCTTCCGTGCGAATATGGCTGCCGCCGAACTCCAAGGCTTTACCGGTGAGCACACCCTCAAAACGGTTGGTGAGGCGTTTGTATTGGCCGAACATATAACCGACTTCCCGGGCGCCCACGCCGATATCACCCGCAGGCACGTCGGTGTTCGGGCCCACATGGCGTTGCAGCTCAGTCATGAAGGATTGGCAGAAACGCATCACTTCCAGATCTGAGCGGCCCTTGGGATCAAAATCCGAACCACCTTTGCCGCCACCCATGGGCAGTCCGGTCAGGCTGTTCTTGAAGGTCTGTTCAAAGGCCAAAAATTTCAGGATCGACAAATTCACTGAGGGGTGAAAGCGGATACCGCCCTTGTAGGGGCCGATGGCATTATTGGCCTGCACGCGATAGCCGCGGTTGACCTGAATACGACCCTTGTCATCTTCCCAGCACACCCGGAATTGAATCACGCGGTCGGGTTCCGCCATACGCTCCAATATGCGCATATCCTGGTAAATGGGCTTGTCGGCAATATACGGCAGGATATCCACCGCCACTTCCTCCACAGCCTGATGAAATTCAGTTTCATGGGGGTTACGTTGGATCAGCCCGGCCATGAATGTTTCCACGGCGCTGTGTTGATTGCTCATGCGGATCTCCGTTATTGGGGTGTACAGGCGGCCAGGTAAGCAGCCACCGTGGCAGTCCATCCCATGGTCAGTGCATCAGCAGTGAGCGCGTGCCCAATGGAGACTTCCTGCAGTTCAGGTATGCGGGTGAACAGCGGCAGATTGTTCAGATCCAGATCATGGCCGGCGTTTACCCCCAGCCCCAGTTTTGCCGCCAGTTCTGCTGCTGCCGCATACTGGGCAAATGTCGCCGCGGCCTGGGCGCTGTCCTGACCATAGCGTGCCACCACGGCGGCAAAGGGACCTGTATAAAGCTCGATGCGATTGGCACCTGTATCCGGCACCCGCTGGATCTGGGACAGATCAGGATCCATAAACAGACTGACTCTGCACCCAACCTGCTGATAGTGCGTAATCTGCGCCTGCAACGCCTTGATATTTCCACGCAGATCAAAGCCGTGGTCCGACGTGCGCTGGTTGTCCGTATCCGGCACCAGGGTGCACTGGGTGGGCCTGGCCTGTTCTACCAATGCAGTGAATCCGGGGTAACCATTCGCGCGCGGACCGGCCGCCGGATTGCCTTCAATATTGAATTCGATCTGGGGAAATTCATCTGCCAACAGCTGCGCCAGGGCTGGCACATCACTGGCTCGGATATGGCGCTGGTCTGGTCTTGGGTGCACGGTAATGCCATGGGCACCGGCCGCAATCACCGCTCGGGCGGCAGCCAGTACACTGGGCGTATCACCTTCGCGGGCATTCCGCAGCAGCGCGACCTTGTTGAGATTGACGCTGAGTTTGATCATCACCAGCCGCGACGTTTGTTGCGCCCCGTCAGCCATGCGCCGAGCAGCAACCCGCCCAGCAGCAAACCGCCACCTGCCAGCAGCCAATGCAGTTCGCGCCGGCTTTGCAGGCTCCGGATCTCCACCACCATGGCTTCCACTTCTGTTTGCAGGCGCTGATTCAGTTGCTGCAGGCGCTGGGTTTCTTCGTGCTGGCCCAGGGCGTCGGCGGAGATGCGACGTATTTCCAGCAGCTCCGCTTCCAATGCCACCAGCCGACTTTGCAGGGCCTGGTTGTCCGTGGTGGCTTGGTTATGCTGGCTGCGCAGTTGCTGATGATTGTCCCGCAAGCTGGTCAGTTCGCTCTGCAGTGTGCTGATACGTCTGTTGGCAGCTTCCAGGCGGTCCCGGGCAATGGGTTCCGCGACCAGGTATTGGCTGGGTAGCCAGCCTTCGGTACCGTTTTCCAATCGTACCTCGGTGTAGCCCGCGTCCTCATCCTGGGACAACAGGGTCAGACGGGTGCCGCTGGGCAGGCCCCGGTGCAGGATGCGATGGGCATTGGAAGGGCCGCTGCGCAGCGGCACCGTCAGGACGTCAGAAACATACAGTGTTTGCTGGGCAGCTGCTGGCACAGCAACCAGTGCTGCCACCAGCAGGCTGCAGGCGGCAAACAGAACAGATTTTTGCATCAGGCAGGGTTCCCGGAATCAGAGTTGCCATCGGTGCGGGTTTCCACCGCCGCGGGTTCCTGCAAATAGCCGCCGGCCAGCAGATACACCACCGTGGCGATGATATAGCTGAGGGTGATGAGAAAGCCGCCCACGAGTTTGTAGCTGACCCAGAAGGCTTCACTGAAGTTGTAGGCCACAATCAGATTCAACACGCCGGCCAGGCAGAAGCCGGCAGACCAGCCCAAGGTCAGATGCAACCAGGCTTTGCTGGGCAGGGGCAGTTGCGCGCCCAGCAGTTTCTCCAACAGATTGACCCGGGCAAAGGCCAGCCCACCCACCAGCACACTGGCCATGAGCCAGTTTACGATGGTGGGCTTCCACAGAATAAAGGCGCTGCTCTGGTAGACCAGGGTCAGCCCGCCGGCAACCATACTGACCCAGAAGGTGAGCTTGAGCTGAGCATTGATGGGGGTGCGCGCCACCAGCATAACCAGCATCTGCAGACTCACCGCGGCCATCAGCGCGCCGGTGGCCCAATAGATATCGCGCAGAAAGTACACGCCGGCGAATACCAGAATGGGGATAAATTCGAGAAACTGCTTCATATCACACCTTGTTGCCCAGGCCCCAGATGATAGACGATAGCGCCCCCCGGAGACGATAGCAGCGCGCATGACCCAGTATTTCCAGATTCACCCGGATAACCCGCAGCAGCGCTTGTT
>JBJHDG010000180.1:0-5665 GCA_050486425.1 Pseudomonadales bacterium
GTGCCGCACCCCAACGCTGAACATGCTGACGACTATCTGATTGATCACTCCGGCCAGATTGTGATCATCAATCCGCGGGGACACTACCATGGTTTTGTTTCCATGCCGCACCATGTGGATACCATCACAGCTGCTTTCCTGAGCCTGGCGCGTCGGTTCTGAGGCTGGCGCGCAGCATGCGGCCATCTGGATAGTAGGGGTGAGCCAAATGCTGGGCCAGAATATCGCGAAACACCGCCGGGTTTTTACGCCGGCCGCCCGCCGGCACATTCAGCCGCGACAGCCAGAAACAAAGCGCGGCGTACAAACAAAAACTGGGGAAAAACCATAGCTCAAGCTGGGTCAACGGCCGCACTCCGTGATAAGCGGTGAGCAGTGCATAGGTGCGTTCAGGATCCAGTTGCCCGCTGTTATCGGTACACCAATCATTTATTGCTACCGTCAGATCAAACAGCCAAAAACCCCGTGCTGCGTGGTGGAAGTCCAGTACACCGGTAAGGCTTTGTGCGGAAAACAGGACGTTGTCGCGGAACAGATCACCATGAATGATGCCCTGGGGTAGCCGGGACACATCGGCACGATTCAGCAATGATCGGGTTGCTTTCACAGCCAGTAGCAGCAGCGAACGATCACCATACCCCAAGCCCTGTGCCTGGCGGGCTTGTGCCAGCAGCCAATCCTGGTTGCGCGGATGCAAGGGTGCCTGCATACGCAGGGGGCGCGCCTTGAGATGCAGGCGCGCCAAAAAGCGCCCAACGGCAGCACAATGGCGCAATGCCGGATTCAGCAAATGCCGCCCCGGCAGACGTGGACAGAGGATGGCGGGTTTGCCCAGCAGCTTGCCCCAAGCTTGGCCCTGGCTGTCGCGAATCACCCAGGGCACCGGCAAACCGGCGGCATGACAGCTGTCCAGCAGTGGCACCAGCAGTTGGCCGGCATGGGTAGGTTGTTCCAGCAAGGTGAGAACGAATTCGTGACTCTGCTGACCACTGGCAAGGCGGAGAAAATAGTTGGTGTTTTCGATGCCTTCGCTGGCGGGCCAGTAACGTTGTAGCTGCCCCAGGCTGTAGCGGGACAGAAAGGCGTTCAGATCAGTTTCCGTAACCTGGGTGTGAACCACCACGACTTAAAATTCGAACAGAATCCAGCGCGGCACCCAGGAGTCCGCCTGTTCCATGTCGCTGACGCGGCCGGTGGGATCATACGCACGCAGATAGTAGGCCGGACCCACATTGGGTATCACCTTGATGGCACGCAGCACATCGCCCTGACGGTATTCCTGAAATTGCTGGGTTTCGCCCTGGATGATGGTCACGTCAGGACCGCGCAGATCATCAGCGGTAATTTCATCGTCGCTTTGCGCCTGGGCGCTGCCGAGCAGCAGTAGCGCCGCCATGGCCAAGCCGGCCTGGTACCAGAAGCTGGTGTTACGTACAGATTCAGTCACTGTGGGTCACCTGCCATCACCTGTCAGAGGCGCTGTGTTAGAGTCCGGATTAATTCCGCACAAGTTTATGTTGAACGAAAACATGCCTGACAACAAACCGCTGGTCCTGGTGGACGGTTCATCTTACCTGTTTCGCGCCTATCATGCCCTGCCCAAGCTGAGCACGGCACAGGGGTTTCCCACAGGCGCACTCAAGGGCGTGGTCTCCATGTTGCGCAAGCTGGTGGCCAGCTATCCCGGCAGCCCGGTGGCAGTGGTGTTTGACGCCCGGGGTAAAACCTTCCGCCACGAGCGCTACCCGGATTACAAGGCCAATCGGCCACCCATGCCAGATGATCTGGCGCCGCAGATCGAGCCCCTGCACGCCATCGTCAAGGCCATGGGCCTGCCGCTGCTGGTGGTGACCGGGGTGGAAGCCGATGACGTCATCGGCACCCTGACGCAGCAAGCAAGCGCGCAGCAACAACCAGTGGTGGTGTCCACCTCAGACAAGGACCTGGCCCAGTTGGTGAACGAGCAGGTCACCCTGGTGGACACCATGACTGATAAAACCCTGGATGTGGCCGGTGTGCAGGAAAAATTCCTGGTGGCGCCCAGCCAGATTGTGGATCTGTTGGCGCTGACCGGCGATACCTCTGACAACATTCCCGGCATCCCCAAGGTGGGCCCTACCACTGCCGCCAAGTGGCTGAACCAGTATCAGAACCTGGATGCACTTATCGCCCATGCCGATGAGATCAAGGGCAAGGTGGGAGAAAATCTGCGCGCGCACCTGGCGCAACTGCCCCTGGCCCGGGAACTCGCCAGCATCAAAACCGATGTGGCACTGCCGCTGCAGTTGGCGGATCTGCAGCCGCCAACACCGGATCTGGATGCGCTGGTCCAGCTGTACCGAACTTACGAATTCCAGGCCTGGTTGAATGAGCTTGCGCCTGAGTCTGCAGCAGCCTCCCCGGCAGCGCAGGCCAGCTACGAAGTGATCGACAGCAAGGCGGCGCTGGCCGATTGGCTGGCGCAGATCCGCGCGGCAGGTCTGGTGGCCCTGGATACGGAGACCACCAGCCTGAACTATATGCAGGCCCGGTTGGTGGGTGTGTCGCTGGCCGTGCAGGCGCATCAGGCGGCCTATATTCCGCTGGGTCATGACTATCCGGGGGCGCCGGATCAGTTGCCCCTGGACTGGGTGCTAAAGCAGCTGCAACCCGTGCTGGAGGATCCGGCCATCCACAAGATCGGCCAGAACATCAAGTACGACCAGAATGTGTTAGCGAACCATGGCATCAATCTGGCCGGCGTGCGCTACGACACCATGCTGGAATCCTATGTGCTGGACAGCGTCGCCAGTCGCCACAACATGGATGATCTGGCGCGGCGGCATTTGCAGCGTGACACCATTCGTTTTGAGGATGTGGCCGGCAAGGGCGCCAAGCAACTCAGTTTCAATCAGGTACCGCTGGAGCAGGCCGCGCCTTATGCGGCGGAGGATGCCGATGTCACCTGGCAGTTGCACCAGGTGCTCTGGCCCAAGCTCCGGGCTGAGCCACAGTTGCTGGCGCTGTATGAGGAATTGGAAATGCCGCTGGTGGCGGTGTTATCCCGCATGGAGCGGGCTGGTGCCCTGGTGGATGGCAAATTGCTGGCGGCCCAGAGCAAGCAGCTCAGCAGTCGTATGCGTGAGCTCACCGAGCAAGCCTGGCAGCTGGCGGGTGATCAATTCAACCTGGACTCCACCCAGCAGTTGCAAAAAATCCTGTACGAAAAGATGGGCCTTCCCATTATCAAAAAGACCCCGGGGGGTGCGCCGTCCACGGCGGAGCCGGTGTTGGCGGAATTGGCGCACGATTACGAATTGCCCCGGGTGATTCTGGAATATCGCAGTCTCGCGAAGCTGAAATCCACCTATACCGACAAGCTGCCGCTGCAAATCAACGCCAGCACTGGTCGTATTCATACCTCCTATCATCAGGCGGTCACTGCCACCGGTCGCCTGTCGTCGTCGGATCCGAATCTGCAGAACATTCCCATTCGCACGCCGGCCGGGCGTCAGATCCGCCAGGCCTTTATTGCGCCCAAGGGCAAGCTGCTGCTGGCGGCGGATTACTCCCAGATCGAGCTGCGCATCATGGCGCATCTCTCTGGCGATGCCGGATTGCGGCAAGCCTTTGCGGATAATCTGGATGTGCACAAGGCCACGGCGGCGGAAGTCTTTGATTGCCCCCTGGCTGAGGTGACGCCGGAGCAGCGTCGCAGCGCCAAGGCCATCAACTTCGGCCTGATCTACGGCATGTCGGCCTTTGGTCTGGGTCGACAGCTGGGGCTGAGCCGGCAGGTGGCCCAGCAATATATTGATCGCTATTTCGCCCGCTATCCCGGGGTGCTGGCGTACATGGAAGCCACCAAGGCGCAGGCCCGCAGCCAGGGTTATGTGGAGACCCTGTTCGGGCGCCGGCTGTATTTACCGGACATCAATGCGAAAAATCCCCAGCTGCGTCAGGGCGCCGAGCGCACCGCCATCAATGCCCCCATGCAGGGTACGGCGGCCGATATCATCAAGCGCGCCATGCTGGCGTTGGACGCCTGGTTGCGGGCAGGCAGCCTGGATGCACAGATGATTTTGCAAGTGCACGATGAGCTGATCTTTGAAGTGGCCCAAGGCCAGCAGGATGCGCTGGCCGCCCAGGTGCGGTCGCTGATGACAGGTGCAGCTAACCTGGACGTGCCGCTGTTGGTGGATGTGGGCACTGGCGCCAACTGGGATGAGGCCCACTGAGGACGCGGTCAGCCCAGTGCCGGTCAGTGCGCGGGCAGCGGTGCCTGCAACCACTGATAGAGCAACGCAATACATTCTTCCCGGCCCTGGCCGCTGCTGGCAGAAAACAGCTGCACCGAACAGTTGGGGTGCGTGGCAATGCGTTTCTGGGCCTCCCGCAGGGCCTGTACCTGAGCGCCGTACTTGAGTTTATCGGCCTTGTTCAGCAGCAGATGCAGACTCAGATTGCTGCGTTTGGCCCATTCGATCATCTGCAGGTCGAAGGCCTGAAACGGGTGCCGAATATCCATCACCAGTACCAATCCCACCAGGCTCAGACGTCGGGCCAGGTAGTCCTCCAGATGCGCCTGCCATTGCTGCTTCTGGGTCTTGGCGGCCTTGGCATAGCCATAGCCGGGCAGATCCACCAGCAGCCCACCGGCGTCGGTGCGAAAGAAGTTCAGCAGCTGGGTGCGCCCGGGCGTCTTGCTGGTGCGGGCCAGGGTCTTATTGCGGGTGAGCTGGTTCAGCACGCTGGATTTGCCGGCGTTGGAGCGACCGGCAAAGGCCACCTCCGGCCGGTCCGGGGGCGGGCAGTCCGCCAGGCGTGGCGCACTGGTGAGAAATTCCGCCTGGATGCGGTCCGGTGCTAAGTCATTTTCAGCCACGATGGTATATAATCCGCCGTCTTTTGAGCCGCGCAGTCTAGCACAGCGGGTACCAATCACCGCGGCACTGCCCGGCTTCTGCGGCTTAAGGCCATGGCCTTGTGCAATATCAAGCCCAGCGCCAAACCCAAACAGTTGCAACAACCATTGCTGATATCGAATTCACCGCGAACAGTTGGAAGACTACTCATGCATCTGCTGCGCACCCTGACTGCACTGCTGGTTCTCACCCTGAGTTCCCAAGCCCAGGCTGGCGATATCGACGCTGGCCGCGCCCTGGCAGCACCCTGTGCCGCCTGCCATGGCATGGAAGGCATCGCCCTGATACCGGACTATCCACACCTGGCGGGGCAGAGCGAGCGCTACCTGTTTACCCAGTTGCAGCTGATCCGGGATGATCAGCGGGTGATTCCCCTGATGATGGGCCAGTTGGTGGGCCGCTCCGATGAGGATCTGCGCAATATGGCGGCTTTCTATGCCTCCCTCACCCCGGTGGTGGGGCAAGCGGATCCGGATGAAGACAAGCTGGCCTTGGGCGAGCGTATCTATCGTGCCGGTATCCGGGACAAGGGTGTGGCCGCCTGTGCCGCCTGCCATGCGCCCAGCGGCGCCGGCAACGATCCTGCCGGCTTCCCCCGGATCGCGGGCCTGCCTGCCCGCTACGTGGAACAGCAGCTGCGGGACTACCGGGAAAATCGTCGTCAAACCGATGAAGCCTTTGGCGGCATGATGCGGGACGTGGCCCACGGCCTGACCGATACTGAAATGCAGGCCGTGGCCAACTACGTCCAGGGCCTGTAC
>JBJHDG010000181.1:0-5612 GCA_050486425.1 Pseudomonadales bacterium
GGCGCAGACGTTTGCCGCCGCTTTCCACAATATGGCGGCTGATTTCCTCCACCAGGCCCACATCCGAGGTGAGCTGGGTGGGGATCAGGTTGTTCAGCGCGGTGAAGTCTGCTGCCACCAGGCCATGTAGGGCCTGGATGGGGTCAGTGGCAGGGGCCGGGCTCGCGGCAAGTCGGGGCTGGGTCATCAGTGCTCTACTATTGTCCTATTCGCTGGGCGTTGTTGTATTCGCCGGGCGTTGCTCTTAGAATTACGCGCCTTTTTAGCCGGGCCCAAAACGCTGCCAGTCAGCGCCAGCAGGGCGGATGTGGCAGGATCGGGCACAATGCCTGGGGCATTGTAATACAGGCCAGGGTACAGCAGGAGTAGCGGCATGTTTGCGGTATTTGAAAGCGGTGGCAAGCAACATCGGGTAAAGAATGGCGAGCGGATCCGCTTGGAGCGCTTGGATGCCGAGCCTGGTGCACAAGTAGAGTTTGACAAGGTTATGCTGGTGGCTGACGGCGACAAGGTCAGCGTTGGCAAGCCCTTTGTGGATGGCGGCAAGGTGACTGCTGAGGTGATCACCCACGATCGTCATCGCAAGGTGAAGATCCTGAAGTTCCGCCGCCGTCAGGGTTATATGCGGACTGCTGGCCATCGCCAGTGGTTTACAGAAGTGAAAATCACCGGTATCAACGGCTGAGCCGGCGGAGGATCAGGCAATGGCACACAAGAAAGCAGGCGGCAGTACTCGTAACGGCCGCGATTCCGAAAGTAAACGCCTTGGCGTGAAGCGGTTTGGCGGCGAGCAGGTGCTGGCCGGCAATATCCTGGTACGTCAGCGTGGCACCAAGTTTCATGCCGGCGCCAACGTGGGCGTGGGCAGGGACCACACGCTGTTCGCCCTGGCCGACGGTCAGGTGCGCTTCCAGACCAAGGGCACCAACGGCCGCAAATTCGTCAGCATCGAACCTGCTGCTGGTACCGCAGGCGCCTGAGTGCTGATACCTGGGTGAAAGGTGAAAGCCCCGCGCATGCGGGGCTTTTTTCGTTATGGCCGGATAAACTCAGGCCAGTAATCAGATGGCAGTGAGTCCGCCATGCAATTCGTTGATGAAGCCAGTATTCGCGTGGAAGCCGGCAATGGTGGTGGCGGCTGCCTGAGCTTTCGCCGGGAAAAATATATCGAAAAGGGTGGCCCCGATGGTGGTGATGGTGGCGACGGCGGCCATGTGCTGTTGGTGGCGGACAGCGCCCTGAACACCCTGGTGGATTTTCGTTTTCAGCCGCTATACCGAGCCCAGCATGGCAGCGCGGGTGGCAGCCGGGATAAAACCGGCCGCCGCGGAGAAGATTTGCTGATCAAGGTGCCGGTAGGCACCACCGTGATCGATGAGGAAACCCTGGAGACGCTGGGGGACTTGGCCAGTGCCGATGCCCGGCTGCTGGTAGCCCGTGGCGGTCACCATGGCCGTGGCAACGCCTTTTTCAAGTCGAGCACCAACCGCGCGCCACGCCGTACTACGCCTGGCCAGCCTGGTGAACATCGCCGCCTGCGCCTGCAGTTGAAAGTGCTGGCGGATGTGGGCTTGCTGGGCATGCCCAATGCTGGCAAGTCCACCTTGCTGTCACGGGTCTCCGCCTCCAAGCCCAAGATTGCCGATTACCCCTTTACCACCCTCACGCCCAATCTGGGCGTGGTGCGGTTGGATCGGGAGCGCAGCTTTGTGATGGCGGATATTCCCGGGTTGATCGCAGGGGCGGCCCAGGGTGCTGGCCTGGGCAGTCAGTTTTTGCGGCATTTATCCCGTTGCCGGGTGCTGCTGCATGTGTTGGATGCACTGCCGCTGGATGGGGCAGATCCGCTGGACAACTTCCACACCATCGAGGCGGAGTTGGCGAGCTATAGCCCGGCCCTGGCCGGTCGGCCGCGCATGGTGGTGCTGAACAAGGCTGATTTGCTCGCGGCCGATGTCGAGGCGGCGCTGGTGACGCGAATGCAGGAAGCTTTGGCGACAGACTTTGCCGAAGCGGTGCCCTTGTTCGTCATTTCTGCGGTAAAGGGTGAAGGTTTGGCGCCGCTACTGGGTGAGCTCATGGCATTTATCGAGCAGCGTCGTCAGGCGTTGCAGGATCCGGATATCCAGGCCGCAGAAGCCGCTGTGCAGCAGGCCATCGCCGAGGATGTGTTGCAGCATGCCCTGGCGCAACGTGCGCGTCGTCGTGGTGGGGCACAGGCGGAAGACGATGATGAAGGGGATGACGACGACGGTGTCACGGTAATTTACCAATCCTGATTTCAAAGCCCTTGAGAGAATGAGCATCGAACCCGTGCAGACAGAATTGCAACAACAAGAAGCGCTGATGCGCGGGCGTTTGCCCGCGGCCAAGCGCTGGGTGATAAAAATCGGTAGCGCCTTGCTGACGGGTGACGGCCAGGGCATCGATCAAGCCGGCATTGATACCTGGACCGAACAGATAGCGGCACTGCAAAAACTGGGGCGGCAGCCGGTATTGGTGAGCTCAGGGGCAGTGGCCGAAGGCTGTGCCCGTCTCGGCTTCAAGCGCCGCCCACGTGAGATCCATGAGTTGCAGGCGGCGGCCGCAGTGGGTCAGATGGGCCTGATTCAGGCGTATGAGACGGCCTTTCAGCGTTTTGGTCTGCGCACCGCGTTGATCCTGCTGACCCACGATGATCTCTCCAACCGGCAACGCTATCTCAATGCCCGCGCCACGCTGACCCGGCTGCTGGCGTTGGGGGTGGTGCCGGTGATCAATGAGAACGACACCGTTGCCACGGATGAAATCAAGTTTGGCGACAACGACACCTTGGCGGCGCTGGTAACCAATCTGCTGCAGGCGGAAGTGCTGGTGCTGCTGACAGATCGCCATGGCATGCACGAAGCGGATCCCAGCGTGCAGCCCGACGCACCACTGCTGAGTTTTGCCCGTACCAATGATTCGCGTCTGGATGGCATGGCGGGCGCCAGTGCCGGCCTGCTCGGACGCGGTGGCATGTTCACCAAGCTCACGGCAGCGCGCTACGCTGCCCGCTCCGGCGCCATGACCCTGATTGCCAACGGTCGCGAGCCGGAGGTGATCAGCCGACTGCAGCGCGGTGAGTCTCTGGGTACGCTGTTGGCAGGTGATCTGGAACCGCTGCTGGCGCGCAAGCGCTGGATTATTGGTCAGCTGCGCACCAAAGGGCAGATTCGGTTGGATGCCGGGGCGGTGCAGGTGCTGCGTACGGCTGGTCGTAGCCTGTTGCCAGTGGGTGTGGTGGCCACCGAAGGTGACTATGAACGCGGTGATCTGGTGTTGTGCCTGGACCCGGCCGGACAGCCGGTGGCCAAAGGCCTGATCAACTACTCCAGCCTGGAGACGGCGAAGATTCTGGGCGCGGCCAGCGATGAGATCGAAGGGCGGCTAGGCTTTGTCGCGGAGCCCGAACTGGTCCACCGCGACAACCTGGTATTGCTGTAAGCGACTAGCCTCAGGAGGCCAGGGCTTTGATTTGTGCACTCATGCGGGACTTGTGACGGGCGGCCTTGTTCTTGTGCAGATGACCTTTCCCAACCATCTTGTCCATCACCGGCACAGCAGCCTTGTAGGCTTCGGCGGCCTGAGCATGATCGCCCGTGCTAATGGCTTTCTGGACGCGCTTGATATAGGTGCGCACCATAGAGCGCTGACTGGCGTTCTGGCGCCGGCGTTTTTCTGCCTGCCGGGCGCGTTTACGGGCGGAAGCGTTATTGGCCAAACTGATCTCCTTGGATTCCCGGCCACTCGGGCCGAGCCATCTGGGTTGAATTTCGGGCGCGCTAATATGCCGCCGGGTCCGGGCGATGTCAACTGAAGCGCCAGCGCCCCCGGCCGAGCCTCGTCAGAGCCTGAACCGCCAGGGTGGGGTGGTGGCGTCCATGACCCTGCTGTCGCGCATCTCCGGCCTGGTGCGGGACATGGTGCTGTCCTATTTCTTTGGCGCCTCCCAGGTGGCCGATGCCTTCTTCGTCGCCTTCAAAATTCCCAATTACTTCCGCCGTCTGTTTGCCGAGGGAGCATTTTCCCAGGCCTTTGTACCTGTGCTGGCAGCCTATCGGCAGCGCGGCGATCGCGCTGCGCTGGTGCGCTTTGTCCGGGTGCTCAGCGGCTGGTTCATTCTGGGCCTGGTGCTGATCTGCGTATTGGGTGTGCTGGCCGCCAAGGGTCTGGTGCTGGTATTTGCCCCAGGATTCTGGGATGACCAGGTACGCTCGGCCTTGGCCGGCGACATGCTGCGGATCACCTTTCCCTACCTGGGCCTGATTTCCCTCACCGCTTTTGCCGCGGCGCTGCTGAATTCCCACCAGCATTTTGCTTTGCCGGCCTTCACGCCGGTGCTGCTGAACCTGTGTCTGATTGCAGCTGCACTCTGGGCAGCGCCCTATTTTGCTGAGCCGGTGATGGCCCTGGCCTGGGGGGTGCTTGCTGCGGGTGTGCTGCAGCTTGTGTTGCAATTTCCCGCCCTGGGCCGGATTCGTATGCTGCACCCGCCGAGCTTGGCGCGCGGCCATGAGGGCGTGCAGCGGGTGGGCATGCTGATGCTGCCGGCGGTGTTTGCGGCTTCCGTGAGTCAGGTAAATGCCCTGGTGGATACCCTGCTGGCGTCGTTTTTGATCACTGGCAGTATTTCCTGGCTCTACTACGCCGACCGCTTGATGGAGCTGCCGGTAGGGCTGGTGGCGGTGGCCATTGCCACTGTTCTGTTGCCATCCTTGTCGCGCCTGCACGCGGCCGCGGACTCGCAGGGATTTGCCAATGCCCTGGATTGGGGGGTGCGCATGGGGTTGGTGCTGGGTGTGCCGGCGGCCTGCGCGCTCTATGTGCTGGCCGTGCCCTTGATGGCCACCATTTTTATGCGCGGCGCCATGACGGGTCTGGATACCCAGATGGCAGCCTTGTCACTGCAGGCTTTCGCAGTGGGCCTGCCGGCATTGGTGATGGCGAAGATCCTGGCGCCAGCGTTTTTTGCCCAGCAGGACACCCGTACGCCCTTTCGCATTGCGCTGGTGTCAGTGGCTGTGAACTGCACGCTGAATCTGGCCCTGTTCAGCTGGCTTGGACACGTGGGGTTGGCGCTGGCCACCAGTGCGGCCGCCATGGCTCAGGCTGTACTGCTGCTGCGTGGGCTGCGCCAACGTCAGCGTATCCGGTTGGATGCGCCTCTGGCACGTTTTGCCAGTCGGGTGCTGCTGGCCAGCGCGCTGATGGTGGCACTGCTGCTCTGGTGGCAACCCCAGTCCGGGTTCTGGTTGGCAGCGGGTGAACTGGGCCGCCTGCAGACGCTGGCTTTGCTGTGCGGGCTGGGTCTTGCCACTTATATAGGGGCGATCTTCCTGTTGGGGGTGCGCTTGCGGGATTTGCGTCAGTACTGAGCGCGGCCAAGGCAGGCAGCAGGATCCGTGCGTATAATGCCAGCTCTTTGCCTGCGCCAGTTTGGGCCCAAGCCAGTTATGGAAATCATTCGCGGTTCTCACAATCTGCGGCCCAGGCACCAGGGCTGCGTGGCCACTATCGGCAACTTTGATGGTGTGCACCTGGGTCACAGGGCGTTGCTGGACCACCTGCGGGCGGAAGCCGATGCCTTGGGC
>JBJHDG010000182.1:0-3691 GCA_050486425.1 Pseudomonadales bacterium
AAAGCCTGCACGCCGCTATTGAACTCACTCCGGGCAAGCAAGGCCCGCAGCTACACGGCTTTGTCAGCGACAAGCCCATCACACTGGATGCGCGGCCACTGGCCCAGATTGCTGCCGACCATCAGGCGGCACTGATCGATCTGGATCAGCCCCTGGCACTGGAGCCTGTGCATATTCCCAAGCCTTGGGGCCAGGAGATCTGGTACACAGGTATTGAAGAGCGCGGTCTGTCCCAAGTGCAGAGCGCCACCGGTCACAGCCCCCTGCCCTGGGTGCTGTCACTGGCGCCGGAGCGCCTTTGCGGCGGCGGCCCTATTACCCTGCTGAAAACCCTGGACCCGCTGCCGGAAGCGGTCTACGGCGATCTTTATCTGGAGCTGCACGAAACCAAGCAGGAAGTCTATGTGGTCACCCACGTGGATGCTGAAGCCTGGCCCGAAGGCGAGGGTGGCATCCGCTGCGGCATCGCGCCTGCGCAACTGGAACGCTATGGCAGTGAGGCAGCGCTGCGTGCCGCTTTTCTGGCCGCTGTCCAAGCCTATGAAGCCGTGCGTCGGGAGATCGATGCGCAATTCGATGGCTTTCGGGCCGCCCAGGGCCTGGGCCTGAATGATCCCGTCGCCGCCAATGTGCTGAAAGCCTGGCATGAGCAATTACCGCCCGACCTACAGCAACGCGAAGCCTTGCTCAGGGCGGAGATGGACAGCTTTACCCAGGTATTGCCACTAAAGGTCGGTGATGTGGTAGCGCTACCCACACGGGTACCCCATGCACTGCAACATGGCGTCCGCGTGATCGAATTTCAAACCCCCGTGTATGAGCGCCAGATCATCGCCTTCGCCCAAAAAGTGCTGACCCAGAGACACTGGGACAGCGCCGCCGCCATTGCCCAGATGCATCTGCACAATCCGCTGCAACCCAGCTTTGAATCCGTGCAGATCAATGAACGACTGCAGGTGGAACGTGTGGTGCGCTTTAGTGACTTTCATGTCTGGCGCGCACAACTCACTGCCCAGACGCATCTGACGCTGCCTGTCAGCGACTATCTACTGTGCATCTGCATCCAGGGTCGAGTGCAGTTGGGGCGCCTCAGCCTGGGTCCGGAGCAGGCCGCGCTGATACCTGGCGCCGCCCTGACCAAACTCAATTTGCACGCCAAAACCGCGGCACTGGTACTGCTGGCAGGCCCGGGTATTTGATCGGTTACCTTGCCGCTGCTGGCCACCCGGCGTACTGTGAAGGCAGCAACATGAAGGACGACACAGGGATGTCAGATTTTTTTGTCGAGCAGATTCAGGTTGGCCCCATGCAGAACTTTGTCTATCTGCTGGGCTGCCACAGCACCCGGGAGGTCGCCCTGGTGGATCCCGCCTGGGAGATCGACAGCCTGTTGGCCCGCATTGATACCCTGGACTATCGCCTCAGCGCTGTGCTGGTTACCCATTATCATCCCGATCATGTAGGCGGCAGCTTCGGCCGTCGCGCCATTCCCGGATTGGCGGAGCTGATGGCACAGCGTCCGGTCAAGGTTTATGCCCACAAACAGGAAGTTGCCGGTGTGCAGCGTGTGACCGGCCTGTCGGCATCAGACCTGGCCGCGATGGATTCGGGCGACAGCCTGCGTCTAGGCAACGTGACAATCGAGTTTCTGCACACACCAGGGCACACCCCCGGCTCCCAATGCTTTCGCGTCAAGCACACGCTGATTTCCGGCGACACGCTGTTTATCGATGGCTGTGGCCGGGTGGATCTGCCCGGCTCGGATCCGGAACAAATGTATTTCAGTCTGCGCAAGCTGGCAGATCTGCCGCCGGAAACTCTGCTGTTGCCCGGCCACAATTACAGCGCCGAACCCCAGGCCGAGCTGGGTGCGGTGGTGGCGCGTAATCCCTATCTACGCATTCCCGATCTCGCCAGTTGGCAACAGCTGATGGGACACTGACGACGACAGGCATCAGGAGACTGTTATGACCACCTTTTATTTCGTACGCAGTGGCAAGGTGCGCCAGGATGACAGCCCGGAGCCGTTGCGGGATCCGGGGCTGTCCGAGGCCGGCCGCCAGCAGGCTGCGCTGACCGGCCAGCAATTGGCAAAAGAACCAATCTGCTGTGTTTACGCCAGCCCGTTAAGGCGTGCCGCCGAAACCGCCGATCAGATTGCCGCCCATTGCGGCGGTGATGGCGGCAAGCGGCAGGTGGAGCTGACGCCAGCCCTGCGGGAGCGCATCAGCTGGGGCGATCTGCCAGGGCAATCCTGGTCGGAGTTTCAGGCACTCTGGCAGCGCTGCAACCAGGATCGCAAATTCGTGCCACCCTATGGCGACTCCGCCATCGATGCCGGCTCACGTCTGGAAGCCTTCTGCCTGGCCGTACTGCGCAAGCCACCCCAGGCGGCCGTTATCGGTGTCACCCACTACGGCATCCTCACCGACTTTCTGCTCAACCTGAGCAGCCACAAGGATCTGGAGCGGGTCAATCCGGTGTTCGCTGCCGATCCCTACGGCGCCGGGATGCTCAGTGAGTGCTCCCTCACCACGGTGCGCTTCGACGGCTATTCCATGAAAGTACTGGGCATTGGTGAAGTCGGGCACTTGCACGCCAATTGATGGCGGGGCAACGCGACCATAAAAAAGGGCGGCCGAGGCCGCCCTTTTTTCGTGCCACAAGTGCCTGTTATTTGCTGGCTTTCTTTTTGGCTTTGGGTGCCGTGCCCTTGGGCAGCAGGTGTGCCACTGCATCACGCTCTTCCCGCAGCTCCTGTTCGGTAGCCTGCATTTTTTCGCGACTGAAGGCATTGATGCTCAGGCCTTTGACAATACTCCACTTGCCGTCCTGACAGGTCACCGGGAAGGAATAGATCAACCCCTTCTCAATGCCATAGCTGCCATCCGAATACACGCCCATGCTCAGCACCACACCCTTGCGGGTGCCCAGTGCCCAATCGCGCATATGGTCAATGGCGGAACTGGCGGCACTGGCAGCGCTGGAGGCACCACGCGCCTTGATAATGGCAGCGCCGCGCTGTTGGACGGTGGGAATGAAGTCATTTTCATACCAATCCTGGTCCACCAGCTGCAACGCGGACTTACCCTTCACTTTGGCATGGTGCAGGTCCGGATATTGGGTGGCGCTGTGGTTGCCCCAGATGGCCAGGCCCTTGACGTCATTGATGTGGGTGCCGGTCTTGATGGCGAGCTGCGCCAGTGCCCGATTATGGTCCAGGCGGGTCATGGCGGTGAAATTCTTCGGCGACAGGTCCGGCGCGTTGCGCTGGGCAATCAGCGCATTGGTATTGGCCGGGTTACCCACCACCAGCACTTTCACCTTGCGCTTGGCATGGTCATTCAGTGCCTTGCCTTGCACGGAGAAAATGGCCGCATTGGCTTCGATCAGATCCTTGCGCTCCATGCCGGGGCCACGGGGCCTGGAACCAACCAACAGTGCGTAGTCAGCGTCTTTGAAGGCCACATTGGGGTCATCGGTACCAATTACGCCCTGCAGCAGCGGGAACGCGCAGTCTTCCAGTTCCATGATCACGCCCTGCAGCGCGCTCAGCGCCGGGGTAATCTCCAGCAGTTGCAGAATAACCGGCTGATCCTTGCCCAGCATGGCACCGGAAGCGATACGGAACAGCAGCGCATAGCCAATATTGCCCGCGGCGCCGGCGATGGCTACACGGATGGGCGTAGAC
>JBJHDG010000182.1:3701-5607 GCA_050486425.1 Pseudomonadales bacterium
CACAGCGACACGAACAGGTTTTTTCATGGGCATCAGATGTCCTTCCTTCTCTAATTGCAGGTTTGCAGCTTGTTTGCAGCCAGATGGGTGGTACGGGGCGGCGCATTGTACCAGCGCCGGCTTGCAGATGCGTTACTCTCCACTCATATACTCAGCAGCAGGACTACGCGATTGCCGCAAGGTAATAAAAGAGGGAGGAAACAGGGGATGGTTACAGCACTGCCACCACTGGCCGCATCCGGCAGCCAGGCTACATTGATCCAGCAGGTGGAGGAAGCATCCCTGAATGCCTGGCCGGCACTGCATCAGGTGCTGCACCAAGGTTGGCTGCTGCGACTGGCGGGCGGCTTTACCAAGCGCGCCAATGCCGTGTCTACCCTTTATGACGAAACCGCCACTGAGGCCGAGCTGCGCGAGCGCCTGGCGTTTTGCGAATCTTTCTACACCAGCCAAGGCCAGCCCTGCCTGTTCAAACTCACCGACCAACCGCAGCAGCAGATTCTGGACGGATTACTGGCGCTGCGTGGATATCAACCGCTGGACCCCACCTGGGTGATGGTGCTGGATCTGACCCAGACCCAGCTGCCAGCGCTCAGCAACCCCAATGCCCTGCACAGCTTGGCGCTGCCCCAGTGGCTGGATGTCTACGCTAGGCTGAACGAGATCCCGGCACCTGAACTGGCGCGTAGCCAGGCACTCCATCTGGCGCTGCTCAAGCAGATTCTGCTGCCCCGGCACACCCTGTGCTGGCAGCCGGAAAACATACCCCTGGCCTGCGGCCTGGCCGTACAGCAGCGACAACTGCTGGGATTGTTCGATTTGATCACGGCGCCGGGCCACAGGCGCCAGGGCCATGGCCGCGCATTGCTGTTGGGCCTGCTGGCCTGGGGCCAGGCCCAAGGGGCCCACCTTGCCTACCTGCAGGTACTGGCCGACAACGAAGCTGCGCTGGGTCTGTACCAGCAGTTGGGCTTCAAGCGCCTGTATCAGTACTGGTACCGTGCCGCGCCCAGCTCTTGAAACTCGGGGCAGTTTCTGCGATTTTGAGCGGCTTGCTGCAACAGAACCGGTTTGCGTCAATTTTCTCTGTAATTACAGCCAGTTAGCGCACCAAATTGGTGCCTGGGTGGCGTTTGCCGGGCCTCCAGGCCTGGATCCGGCCGGCCCTCAGGTTGACATTGGGGGCGCGGATGATAAATTCGCGGGCCGCTTTCGCGGGACGCATGTCAGATCCGGCGCCCTCCCGGGGCCCACTTCGAACCCGGCACCCAGCCTACTGCCAGGCGCGGGTGACGGTCACAAACGGCAGGACATCTCCTTGCAGTCGCTTTGCTGCAGGTACCTGTGCCTCTCCTGAACCAGAGGTGTGGGAATACCGCGCGACGACGGGTGCCCGGAGAAAAATGGAGACATGACCATGAGCAGTTGCACTGAAGGCAGGCCACAGCCGATGCGGGTTCGTCCCGACGCCCAGGGCCTCTACGACCCCGCATACGAACGTGACAACTGCGGCGTCGGCTTCATTTGCGACATCAAGGGCCGCGCCAGCCACCAAATCGTGCTGGATGCCAAGCACATCAATTGCTGCATGGTGCATCGCGGCGGTGTGGGTTATGAGAAAAACACCGGTGATGGCGCCGGCATCCTCACGGCACTGCCCCATAAGCTGATGGCCCGGGTTGCCAAGGCAGAACTGGGTGTGGACCTTACCCCCGGCCGCTATGGTGCCGGCATTGTATTTCTGCCCCAGGACGCTGCCGAACGCGCCCACTGCAAACAGGTATTCGAGGCCCGTATTCAGGCCGAAGGCCAGCAATTTCTGGGCTGGCGGTCGGTGCCTACCGATGCCGATGGCGCCGATCTGGGCAAAGCGGCCCGCGCCGCCATGCCCCATATCGAGCAGCTG
>JBJHDG010000183.1:0-3029 GCA_050486425.1 Pseudomonadales bacterium
AAGATGCCGGTATGCCCCACCATGTCGCCGTTGGCGTAGTTGCAGATGATCACGTCGTAGGCACCGGAGCTGATGGCTGCCACCAGCTTGTCGGTGACTTCCGGCGCACTCATTTCCGGTTGCAGATCATAGGTGGCCACCTTGGGCGAGGGCACCAGGATGCGGGTTTCACCGGCAAAGGGTTCTTCGCGTCCGCCGCTGAAAAAGAACGTCACATGCGCGTACTTCTCGGTTTCCGCAATGCGCAGCTGGGTCTTGCCCAGACTCGCCAGGTATTCGCCAAAGCTGTTATGCAGGTCTTCCGGCGCAAAGGCGCAACTGGCCTTGATGTCATCGGCATAGCTGGTGAGCATGACAAAGTCCGCCAGGCGCGGCCGGGCTTTGCGGGTAAAGCCGGTAAAGTCGTCGTGCAACAGGGCGCGGCTGAGCTGGCGCGCGCGATCAGCGCGGAAGTTCATAAAGATCAGCACATCGTCATCCTGCAGACAGGCAATGTCACCGTTGCCGTCGATGATCGCGGTGGCCTGCACGAACTCATCGTTTTCACCCCGGGCATAGGCGGCCGCCAGGGCGCTGCGGGCGTCGCTGGCCTGGAACGGCGCCAGGCCCTGGGTCAGCAGGTCGTAGGCTTGCTGCACCCGCTCCCAGCGGTTGTCTCTGTCCATGGCGAAGTAGCGGCCAACGATGCTGGCGATGGGGCGAAAGCCACAGGCGGCCAGGCGTGCTTCCACCAAGGCCAGGGAAGCGTCCGCACTGCGCGGCGGTGTATCGCGACCATCCAGAAACGCATGCAGACAGAGCTTGCGTACACCCCGGGCGGCCGCCAGCTCGATCATGGCCAAAAAATGCTGCTCGGAACTGTGCACACCGCCGGGGGAAAGCAGCCCCATGAGGTGCAAGGTGCTGTTGTTGGCAATGGCCTTGTCACAGGCAGCCACCAGGGCCGCATTGGTTTGAAACTCACCGCTGCGGATGGCCTGATCGATACGGGTGAGATCCTGATACACAATGCGGCCGGCGCCCAGGTTCATATGCCCCACTTCGGAATTTCCCATCTGCCCATCCGGCAACCCGACATCCGTACCGGAACCCGACACCAGGCTGTGCGGTGCCTGAGCCCAGAGTCGATCCCAGGTGGGGGTGTGAGCCGCGGCTATGGCGTTGTGTTCCGGTGAATCGTTGTGGCCCCAACCATCCAGCACGATCAACAGGGTGGTGGGTTTGACAGCATGGGCAGTAGACATGGGTGGGCAGCAGGCTCCTGTGATAAGGGCAACAACAAATCCAGGGCGCATTCTAACAGGGCTGGGCGGCGCTGCTGTAAACAGCCTGCAGGCGCGGCCGCAGTTCCGCGGCGGGCTGTGTATAATGCGCCGTCCGCAGCTAGCCGGGTCAGGTCGCAATGGCGCAACTGTTTGAATTTATTGGTAATCACCCCTTTTTGGTGGGTTTGTTCCTGGTGTTGCTGGCGCTGTTCATCCGCGCCGAAGTGGCCCGGGGCGGACGCGCCCTCTCGGCCCAGGAGCTGGTGAACCTGATCAACCGGGAAGGCGCCCTGGTGCTGGATGTACGCGATGCCAAGGAATTTGCTGCCGGCCATATCGTGGATGCGGTGAATATTCCCCATGCCAGCCTGGAAAAGCGCATGACAGAGCTAAACAAGCACAAGGAAAAACCCATCGCCATTGTCTGTCGCATGGGCCAGCACTCCGGGCCGGCCGGCGCACTCTTGCGCAAGGCGGGATTTACCCAGGTCACCCGGCTCAAGGGTGGCATTGCCGAGTGGCGCAACCAAAACCTGCCCGTTGTAAAAGGCTGATCCCCGATGAGCAATCCCGAACTCACCCTGGAACGTTTTTACCTGAAAGACATTTCCTTCGAATCACCGCGCGCGCCGCTGGTATTTACCCAGCCCTGGAAACCCAAGGTACATGTGGACCTGAACAACAAGGTCAATGGCATGGACGACGACCGCTATGAGGTGGTGCTGCGGGTAACGGTGGAAGCCAAGAGCGAGGCAGATGAAGTCTGCTATATCGCCGAAGTGCAGTACGCGGGATTGTTTCGCATCAAGGGCCTGCCGGAGCCGGAAACCCGGCGCGTGCTGTCCACCCTGTGCCCCAACACCCTGTTCCCCTATGTGCGGGAAGCCCTGGATTCCACCGTGGTACGCGGCGGTTTCCCGGCCCTGGCGTTGGCGCCCATCAACTTTGACGTGCTCTTTGAGCAGGCGCAGCAGCGCGATACCGGGCTGGCCGGTAAACCCGCGGTCGAGCACTAACGCAGCAGTGCTTTCTCGATAGTCGCCAATGGCAGAAACATGGGCGTTGGTGTCGGGCGATCGCCCAGTGTGCCCCTGTGAGCGTCCAATGGGGTAAATCCCAACTGTTGATAGAAGGCTTGGGCGTCGGCCTTGGCATCCACCAGCACGCCAACACAATCAAACTGTTGTCGCATTTCCAGTGCCAAGCGCAGCATGGCCGCCAGCAGCTGCTTGCCGATACCCTGACCTTGGGCGCGGCTGTCCACCGCCAGGCGCGCGATACGCAGCACCGGCAACGGATAGGCCGGCAGCCGGCGGTGTTGTGGACCCAGTTGGTCCACGCTGATTTCCCCCGCCGCCACGGTGATAAAGCCCAACAATTGGCTGGTGCCGGGTGCGGTCAGATTCTCCGCCACATAGTGCTCTGCCACATAGGTTGTGCCTATGTGGTGGCGAAACTGATTTTGGCCGGCGTATCTGACAAAGAAGCGGTCCAGTTCGATATTGCCACTGCGGAACTGGCTGCGGTCATCGCTTGGTTGTAGTGGCCGAATGTGGATGGTGCTGGTCACCGCAACTGATCATCACAAGAGGGCGCGCAACGCATCGGTAGGTTCGGGCGGCGTGGCCAGTTGGCTGCTGATACTGGCCAGGCTCTCAGCCGAGACCAGGAGTCGGGTGGAAATGATCAGATCGTCGGGGATTTCCCGCAGTGCCTGCAGATGGTGTCTCAGCGCCTCCTCGACCAGATGCGCCTTCTTTACCC
>JBJHDG010000183.1:3039-5570 GCA_050486425.1 Pseudomonadales bacterium
TTACATAGGCTTCCACCAGCGCCCGAGTTTCTTCGGAGATGTGGGCGGACATCTGGGTTGAGGCTGACATGGCGGCTCCTGCGGGATGATTGCTGGCCCAGCCTGGCAAATTTCTACAAAAATGTAGAGCGGATCTAGGTCTGTTGGGCGGCGCCGGGAAATCCCAGTTGACGCCAAGCCTCATACACCACCACGGCTACCGCATTGGACAGATTCAGGCTGCGTGAGCCCACCTGCATAGGGATGCGCAGACGCAGCGCCGGCGCCAGGCTGGCCATCACAGCCGGTGGTAGGCCCCGGGTTTCCGGGCCGAACAGCAGCCCATCCCCGTCCTGGTAGGACACATCCGCATAGCTTTGGCCGGCCTTGCTGGAGAACCCCAGCAGCCGCTTCACCCCTGCCGCCGCACAGGCGCTGGCCAGATCCGGATGTACCTGCACCCGGGCCCATTCATGGTAATCCAGCCCGGCGCGCCGCAATTTGGCGTCTTCCAGTGCAAAGCCCAGCGGCTCGATCAGATGCAGTTCCGCGCCCGTATTGGCGCAGAGGCGGATCACATTACCAGTATTGGGAGGTATTTCCGGTTCATAGAGCAGGACTTTCAGCATAGTGCCGGCAGGATTTGAAGGGCTTTCTATACTGAGTGGAGAGAACCCGTGGAGCAATGGATTGCGCGCCCTGAATTTGCCTTTCCTACGTCGCCGCGCCACCCCTGAAGTCGGGCTGTACCTGTCTTCGGGCACAGTGGCTGTGGCCAGCTGCCCGCCCCCGTCCCACTGGGGCGGCGGGCCCGTGTTGCAGTGTCAGGCGCGCCGGCTGGGCGCTGACGATGAACCCCAGGCAGTGCTGGCCGCGCTGGTGGATGGCATGGGCCTGACCGGGGCGCGCTGTAATCTGGTGCTGGCACCGGAATTCTACAGCTTGCAGTTGGTGGAGGATCCGGGTGTGGCGCCGGCGGAGCTGCGTGATGCATTGCGCTGGCGTATTCAGGATGTGTTGGACTTTCCTGCCGAGGAAGCGGTGCTGGACGCCTTTGCGTTGCCAGCATCCGCCCAGCGTGGCCGCAAGGCCATGCAATTCGTGGCTGCGCTGCCGCGGCGGCGGCTGCAGCAATTGGTGGCGCTGGCCCAGGCTGCAGGCTTGGAGCCAGAGAGCGTGGATATTGCCGAGCTGGCCGCCCGCAACCTGGCTTATCTGTGCTATCCGAGCCCGGAACAGGGCATTGCGCTGCTGCGCATGGGTGGCGGTGGTGGCCTGCTCAATATCACGCGCGGTGACGAACTCTTTCTGTCCCGCCGCATTGCGGACTTGCCTGCGGTATTGGATGAAAGCAACTGGGGCCGGGTAGCGGATTCCCTGCTGCTGCAAGTGCAGCGCTCCATCGACTATTACGAAAGCGCATTGAATCAACCGCCCGCCAAGGGTTTGTTGTTGAGCAATGCCGGGCTCATGCAGCAGCCGGTCATTGAGCATCTTGGCAGCATGTTGGCGTTGCCGGTGCGCACCTTAAGTTCAGTACTCACCAATGAACTGCAGCTGGAGCTGCTTAACCCCACACCCATACGTCTGCAGGCAGACGCGCTGGAGCTGGCGCAGGAGGCGGCACTGGCCGCGGCCAGTCCGGCGCTGGGTGGCTTGCTCAGACGTATTCTGCCGGCGTTGCTGCACACGGATGCGGTAGCAACGCCGGCGGCAGCAGGAGGTCGTTGATGCAACAGGTCAACCTGCTGATCAAGCAAGCCAAGGCGCCTGTGGCACCCCTGCAGATGCCGCATCTGCTGCTGGCCGTGGCGGCACTTTCGTTGTTGCTGCTGTTGGTGTCCGTCACACAGTTTTGGCACGGCCAACGCCAGGCGCAGCGGCTGGATCAGCTGCAAGCTGAGCTGAATCAGGTGCTCGCAACCACTGCAACTCTGGCCAGTGCACCCGCGGATGCGCGGGTCACCGCATTGGCGGCGGAGATCGCCGATATGCGCGATCGCCTCAATGCCCAGCGTCGGTTACTGCACAACGCCCGCGTCAGTGCCGGTCAGGAAACTCAGGGTTATGCACCGCAGATGCGGGAATTGGCTCAGGCCCACCGGCCGGGGCTTTGGCTGACCCGTATCCAGCTCTCGCACAGCGCGCTGGGTGATGCGCGGCAGCGGGATGCTGCGGTGCAACTGGAAGGCTTAACCCAGCGTCCGGATTTGGTGCCGGCATTTTTGCAGCGTCTGGCGGCGGCGCCGGGCTTTGCCGGGCAACGCTTTGCCGGTTTCGAATTGCTGGCGCTGGAGGCTCAGCAATCCGGTGAGCTGCATCAGTTTCGTATTTGGGGGCCGGTAAAAGCACCAAGCCCGCCACCACCGGGTTTGCTCAATCCGGTTGCAGGCAGTGCTGTGGGAGAGGCGCCATGAAACCTTTGCCGGAGGCTGATCAGCCAGCAGCCCCCAATCGTTGGCAACAGCTGTGCAGTGCCTATGACGCACGTAACTTGCGTGAGCGAGCGCTGCTGACCAGCGCGGTATTGGCGCTGCTGTGGAGTCTATGGT
>JBJHDG010000184.1:0-5538 GCA_050486425.1 Pseudomonadales bacterium
CCTGTACGGCTTCTGTGTGTCCGGTTTGGCCGGAGGACACCTGCTGGTAAGTGGGGTTCTCCGTGCTGCCATCGGTGTAGCCGGCAGTGGTGGCGATCACGCCATCCAGGGCATCGAAAGGGGGTTCCATGCACCAAAAGCAGCCGCCGGCAAAGGTGGCGACCGCGGTCTGTGCAAGGTCCTCAGGCTGAGCCTGGCCAGTGCCAACGCTGGCCAACAGCAGCGCCAGCAAGAACGCGCTGGCCTTGTGGGTGCTCATGCCGGTGGTGGTTGTCATGCTGGGTTGTCCTCTGGTGCTGCCTGTTCGAGCGCTGTGGCGGGGGAAAAGTTTCACCGCGGGCGCCGACCCAGGCGCCGGGTCCACCGCCAGGGGAATTTGCTAGAATGCCGGCTTTGCCCTGATCTGAGACCCCTGGTGCCCGCAGAAATCCTGACACCTGAGTTGCTTGCCAGCTTGCCGGCGGAACGAGTCACCGAGGATACGGTGGGCCGTACCTGCCGCCTGCGCTGGCAGGGTGAGACCTATTACCTGAAAACCTTTTTCCAGGCCGGACGCGGTTTCCGGCGTTATCTGGGGCCCAGCCGGGCGCGGGGTGAGTACTTGAATCTGCTGCGTCTGCGGGATCTGGGGATTCCGGTGCCGGAGGTGATGTTCTGGCATGAAGAGCGCACCTTCGGCATTTTTCGTGGTGCGCTGCTGCTGCTGCGGGATATTCCCAACAGCACGGATCTGGCCACCATTGCCCGCACCGGAGATGCGCGGCTGCAGGATCGGCATTGGCGGCTGACGGTAATGCACAAGCTGGCGACTTATTGCCGGCGGTTTCATGATGCCGGCTTTGTGCACAATGATCTGAAGTGGCGCAATGTGCTGGTCACAGCCGATACCGCACTGTACTTCATCGACTGTCCGTTGGGCGGCTTCAGATTTGGTCCGCGCCGGCGACGGGGTCAACTGAAGGATTTGGCCTGTCTGGATGTATTGGCGGCCAAATTCCTGTCGCGCACCGACAGGCTGCGTTTTTATAAACTGTACGCGGGCACCGATAAACTTTTTGCTGAACACAAGACGCACATCAGAAAAATTTTGCAGTATCTCTCCGGTGGCAGCCGCGCCCGGCGCAAGAAGCGCGCCTATCGCAAGGAGATGGGCCAGCAATGGTACGCGCACCTGGAACCAGGGGCGCGTGCAGGAAAACGAGAATCCATGGATAAACAGGGGAGCGCATGAGTCAATCGCAAGATAGTCTACCCCAGGCCAGCCGACCTGGTCGGCTGGCCCGCAGCCTGGATTGGATTGAACGCACCGGTAACCGCTTGCCGGATCCAGCCCTGTTGTTCCTGTTATTGCTGGTGCTGGTTTGGTTGTGCTCGGCGCTGTTGTCACAACTCACGTTTACTCATACAGACCCCCGCAGCGGTTTGCCTATTGAAATCCGCAACCTGTTGTCACCAACGGCATTGACGGAATTCAGCGCCGGCATGGTGAGCACCTTCATCAACTTTCATCCGCTGGGGGTGGTGCTGCTGGCCATGCTGGGGATTGGTCTTGCGGATCACACGGGCTTTATCAAGGCCGGCCTGCGGGCACTGTTGTCGGTAACCAGCAAACGCTTGCTCACGCCCATGCTGCTGCTGGTGGCCATCATCAGTCACACCGCGGTGGATGTGGGTTATGTATTGGTGATTCCGTTGGGTGCCGTGATCTTCCACGCCGCCGGTCGCCATCCCCTGGCGGGCATTGCGGCGGCCTTTGCCGGTGTCTCTGGTGGTTTCAGCGCCAACTTTATTCCCTCGGCGCTGGATCCTCTGTTGCAGGGCATTACCCAGGAAGCCGCGCGTCTGGTGGCGCCGGAGATTGTGCTGAATCCGCTGAATAACTGGTTTTTTACCTCGGCTTCCACGCTGCTGATCCTGGGGCTGGGCTGGTATCTCACCGACAAGGTGGTGGAGCCCAGGTTGAGCAAGGTGGTGGTGGATGGTGATCTGGCAGATGCGCCGACACTGAGTGCGCTGACGCCGCAAGAGCGCCGTGGCCTCTGGCTGGCCCTGGCCGCCATGTTGTTTGGCTTGTTGGCGCTGGCCGCCACCAGTATGCCGGCAGGTTCTGCCTGGCGCGCCGCGGACGGCAGCCTGGCCAGCGCAGGTGCGCCGCTGATGCGCAGCATTGTGCCGCTGATCTTTCTGCTGTTTCTGTTGCCGGCGGTGGTGTACGGCTATGTGGCAGGAACGGTGAAAACCCATCGGGACCTGGTGGCCGGCATGACCCAGGCCATGCAAGGCATGGCGTATTACATCGTCATGGTGTTTTTCGCAGCCTTGTTTATTGCCGAGTTCAGTCGCTCCAACCTGGGCGTGCTGGTGGCCATGCAAGGCGCCGCGGGCCTGGAAAGTATTGCCATGCCGGCGGCCTTGACCCTGGTGGCGGTGATCCTGATTGTGGGCGTCGTGAATCTGTTTTTGGGTTCCATGTCGGCCAAATGGGCGTTGCTGGCGCCCATTCTGGTGCCAATCCTGATGCAGCTGGGCATTTCACCGGATCTCACCCAGGCCGCCTATCGTATCGGTGATTCCACCACCAACATCATCACGCCGCTGATGCCGTACTTCCCGCTGGTGGTGGTGTTCTGTCAGCGCTATGTGAAAAACACTGGCATTGGCACGGTGGTGGCCATGATGTTGCCGTACTCGCTGGTGTTTCTGTTGGCCTGGACGGCGTTTCTGTTGGGTTATTGGGCCTTGGGACTGCCCCTGGGTTTACAGGCCAGCTACACCTACTAAGCTTGCGCCATGAAGCGCAGTCTTTGGTTTTGGCTCCTGCTGCTGGGTGCGGCGGCCTGGTTCTGGTGGCCGGCCCCCACACCTGTATCGGTGGAATTGGACGCCGCACTGGATGCGCCGCCGGCCTTTGCGCACGACCTGAGCATCCAGCAGCCGCCATTGCAAACCCGCTACGACGGTCCCCGGCAAAGTTTTCAGTTGCAGGAATTTCGCATCACACCGGTTGCCAATTTCCAATTGGAGGCCCGGGTACTGGGGCGGCAGGATTACCGGCGTGGTGTGGAAGCACGCCTGTCACCCATGGATCTGGCACTGGGCTGGGGACCCATGGCGCGCTCGGATGTATTGGCCGCGATCAATATCCGTCAATCCAATCGCTTTTATTTCTGGCGCACGGAAAATTTTCCGATCCCGCGTCGGGAGATCGAAACCAACAGCGCCAACATGCATCTGATTCCGGCCAACGCGGAGGTGGCTGCCGTGATGGAGCGCGTGCGCCGGGATGATCAGATCCGACTGCTGGGTTATCTGGTGAATGTGGATCGGGATGATGGCTGGCGCTGGCGCACTTCCACCACCCGTAACGACACGGGCAACGGCGCCTGTGAAATTGTGCTGGTGCTGCGCTTAGAGCGTTTATAGTGGCGCTTAGTGTGGCTTTGTTCCCGTTCGGGCTTAGCGGTTGCGTGCCACGATCCCCATCAATTTATAGATCAGCTGGCTGGCAGCGAACTCATAGGCATGAAAGCCGGCAATGGGGGCGAACTCCAGCACGTCAAAGCCGATAATCTGGCGCTGGCGTGCCACGCACTCGAACAGGCTCAGGGTTTGGTACCAGCCCAGACCGCCGGGGACTGGCGTGCCGGTGCTGGGAAAAATACTCGGATCCATGCCATCGACATCCAGGGTGAAAAATACCTTGTCGGGAAAGTCGACCGGTAATTGAAATTCCATCAGATTGCCCGGCACCAGTACATCCGCATCCAGGTGGCCCACTTGATAATCCAGGCGCGCCTGCATCTCTTCTTCACAATAGGCGCGCACACCCAGTTGGAACAGGGGTAGTCCAGCTTCCACCGCGCGCTTCATCACCGAGGCGTGACTGTAGAGATCACCTTCATAGGCATGGCGCAAATCCGCGTGGGCATCGATCTGCACCACGCCAAAATCCTTGATGCCGGCATCCAGATAGCCTTTGAGTACGCCCCAGGTCACCGCATGTTCGCCGCCGATACCCACCGGCATGCCGCCCACCGCGAGAATTTCCTGGGTGGCAGCGGCAATGCGCGCCATCACCTGCTCACCGCTGCCGCGGCAATCCACGGCGGGATGGGTGTAGATGCCCAGGCTACTGGGATTGCTTTTGCCATCCCAGGTTTCGAGCTGGGCGGACGCAGCGATGATGGCCGCCGGGCCGGCCGCGGTGCCACCACCATAAGACACGGTACGTTCCAGCGGTATGGGTAACACATGAAAATGGGCGTCGGCCGGATCCGGCTGCGCGATTTCCGAGCCAAGGAAGATGCTGTGTTCAGTGTGCATGGCGGCGTCCAGTTGGATAAGTTCGGGAAAGTGCGTTCAAGAGAGCCGGGTTTTGAAATCTTCGTAGCCGAATTGGCGTACCACACGCAGGACATCGGTGGTGGAGTTCCAAAGCACAATGGCCGGTAGTTTGGTGCCATTGAAGGTGGTGGTTTTCACCATGGTGTAATGGGCCATGTCGGCAAACACCAGGCGTTGTCCCACTTGCAACGGTTCGGCAAAGGCATAGTCGCCAATCACATCACCCGCCAGGCAAGTCATGCCACCCAGACGATAGCTGTGGGGCAGCTCGCCAGGTAGGCCGGCGCCCAGGATCTGCGCGCGATAAGGCATCTCCAGGGTGTCCGGCATATGGCAGGTGGCGGAGGTGTTGAGAATAGCCTGGGGCAGTTGATTCCAGGTGATATCCAGCACCTGCGCCACCAGCACACCAGTGCCCTGGGCAATGGCTTCACCGGGTTCCAGATACACCTGTACCTGATGGCGTTGGGCAAAATCCTGAATGGTGCTGATCAGTGCTTCGCGCTGATAGCCAGGCGCACTGATGTGGTGACCGCCACCGAAATTCACCCAGCGCATGCGCGGCAGGAATTCACCGAACTTTGCTTCCACCGCGGCCAGGGTGCGTTGCAGCGGTGGCAGGTCCTGTTCGCACAGGGTGTGAAAATGCAGGCCGTCGATACCATCCAGACTTTCACCCGCAAACTGGGCGCGCACAATGCCCAGGCGTGAACCTGGCGCGCAAGGATCATAAATGGGTACGGCGCCTTCGGAGTGTTCCGGGTTGATGCGCAGGCCCACCTGCAACTGCGGCCGCTGCGCCTTGGCCGCCAACACCTGCGGCCGGAATTTGTGCCATTGGCTGAAAGAATTAAATACCAGGGTGTCCGCCAGTCGCAGAATCTCCGGCATGTCCTCATCCGCATAGGCGGCGGAAAACACATGGCATTCACCACCATAGTGTTCATGCCCCAGGCGTAGTTCATGCAGACCGCTGGCGCAGGTGCCGGACAGATACTGACCGGTGAGTTCGCCCAGCGACCACATGGAAAAGGCTTTCAGTGCTGCCAGGATGCGGGCGCCACTGCGGGCCTGCACATCGGCCAAAAGTTCCAGGTTGTGGCGTACCGCCGCCTCATCCACCACATAGCACAAGGGTGGCAGCCGGGACAGATCCAGGCGGCTGAAATCTGTGCGGTGCGGGTTCATGTCACC
>JBJHDG010000185.1:0-5530 GCA_050486425.1 Pseudomonadales bacterium
GTGTGATTTGGCTGGGCTGGGCTCAGCGGCCAGACAACGCGCCGGCACAGCTGATCCAATGTTCAAGGTATGAGTTCTCGGGTGATCGGCAGCAGATCAGGCAGCAGGCAACATTGGCCGCACTACAGGGATTGTTGCGCTGCCTGGCGCCTTGAGTGCTACTCGAATACCCGCACCGCCAACACATCACAGGGCGCCCGGTGCAGTACGGCATTGGCGGTGGAGCCCAGCAAGAGCTGCAGACCGTGGCGACCGTGACTGCCCACCAGTACCAGGTCCGCGTCCAGCTGTTCCGCCAACGCAATGATGTGGGTGGCGGCATGGCCACGCTCCAGATGCTGCGCAGATTCGGGAATATCCCAGAGCGCGCCCAGTTGCTCCAGCTGGCGCCTGGCACGGCGCATCAACTCTTCTTCCGTTTCTTCCGGGAACCCGGTGGTGGTGGCTGGCACCCCGATCTGAAAACTGGGTGCCAACCCGTAATAAAAATAGGCCGGTTCCATCACATGCACCAGCACCAATGCGGTGCCCGCACCAGCAATAGCCTGGGCGCGCGCCAATAACGGACTGTTGTCCATGGCAAGATCCACCGCCACCAACACCCTGGCATAGCCTTGGCTGTCACGCGCATCGGTGCGATCGGTTGCAGACACGGTCTTCTCCAATGTTCAGGCCAGCGTCCATACTAAGCCCCACGACGGGTTGCATGCAGCAAAGACTTACCTAGGGAAATTCCGTAATGAGGGCTGTGGTACTATCCGCAACACTAGCCCGCGCCTGCTGACGGATATCAATACTATGAGCGCGTCCGAACTTAATAAGCTACTGATTATATTGGACAACCTGGACGGGTTGGAGGCAGCACTGGGAAAGGCGGCACGCCTGGCCAATGCCCACACCAGCACCGATGTGGTGCAGGTGGTCTATGACAGCATTGCTGAAGAAAAACTGGCGGGATTCGACCCCGGCACCAATGACAAGCTGATCGAGCTCCTCATCAACGAGGCCGGCAGCAAGCTGGCCAAGCAGGTGGCGGCTGCTGCCAGCAAACCCCAGGGCACCATCAGCACCCATATTCGTTGGGACAAGGAGCGCCTGGAAGCCATGCTGGCCCAGATTCAAAGCAGCGCACCAGCGCTGGTCATCAAGCCCCTGGCTACCCATCGCCAACTGGCGCCTTTGCTGCAGGCACCGCTGGACTGGAACCTGATGCGCAAAGCACCAGTGCCTGTGCTGTTCTGCAGCAGCCGTCCCTGGGCGGATTCGTGCCCGGTACTGGCGGCGCTGGATCTGGGCGATGAGGCCCACGGATCGTTGAACCGCGCCATTTTGCAGCAGGCCCACAGCCTGGCCAGCACCCTGAATGCACCCCTGCACCTGGTGTCGGTGTATCCGATGCTGGGCCAGGAATTGATTCAATATCAAACAGCGCCGGATATACGTCCGTTAAAATCCGCCATGGAAAGTCAGCGTCGGGAAGCCTGTGCCAGCCTGTTGGCTGAAACTGGCTTATCGGCCACGGCAGTCCATGTAGTGCAGGGTCGGCGGCGTTTGGCCATCAGATAACTTGCCATCATGCTGAATGCTCAAATCTGTGTCATGGGTACCGCCGGACGCAGCGGCATCGGCAAGTGGGTCATCGGTAATACGGCCGAAGACATCATCCGTGATCTGAACACCGACCTGATTTCCATCAGGGCATCGGCCGACTGATCCGCAGCCAACCCGTGGTACACAGACGCTGTTTGTCAGCGTCTGTCTGCAGGCAACTTTTGCAATAACAATTGGTTTATCTGTTTCTTCTCAAAGGGAACCCGCGCGCTATGTCACTTGCGATAGAACACCCGGAGTATAATTACACTGTGGTGCGCCGCTTTGCCATCATGACCGTTGTTTGGGGTCTGGTTGGCATGGCTGTAGGCGTACTACTCGCCTTGCAACTGGCTTGGCCTGTTTTCAATTTCGAGGTGCCCTGGCTCAGTTATGGCCGCTTGCGACCACTGCACACAAATGCCGTGATCTTCGCCTTCGGTGGTAGCGCACTGATGGCGACGGCCCTGTATGTGGTGCAGCGCACCTGTCAGGTCAGGCTGATTTCAGACGCCCTGGCTTCCTTTGTTTTTTGGGGCTGGCAGATAATTATCGTCGCCGCAGCCATCACCCTGCCGCTTGGTCTGACGACAACCAAAGAGTATGCCGAACTGGAATGGCCCATCAGCATCCTGATCGCCATTGTCTGGGTCAGCTTCGGCATCCTGTTTTTTGGCACCATCGCCAAGCGCAAGGTCAGCCACATCTATGTCGCCAATTGGTTTTTTGGCGCGCTGATTATCGGCGTTGCCATCCTGCACGTATTCAACAATCTCGCCATTCCGGTCTCTGCATTCAAGTCGTACTCCATCTATTCAGGCTCCATGGATGCCATGATGCAGTGGTGGTACGGACATAACGCTGTTGGCTTCTTCCTCACCGCCGGTTTTCTCGGCATCATGTACTACTTTATCCCCAAGCAGGCGGAACGCCCTGTATATTCATATCGGCTATCCATTGTTCACTTCTGGGCGCTGATTGCGATTTACGTATGGGCCGGTCCCCATCATCTGCATTACAGCCCTGTGCCTGACTGGGCGCAGAGCCTGGGCATGGTGATGTCCCTGATTTTGCTGGCCCCCTCCTGGGGCGGCATGATCAACGGCATGATGACCCTCTCGGGTGCCTGGGATAAGTTACGCACGGATCCGATATTGAAGTTTCTGATCGTGTCGTTGTCGTTTTATGGCATGGCCACCTTCGAGGGGCCCATGATGTCCATTAAGACAGTGAACGCACTCTCCCATAACACAGACTGGACCATCGGCCATGTTCATGCTGGCGCACTGGGGTGGGTCGCCATGATTTCCATCGGCGCTATCTACCATCTGATTCCGATTCTGTATGGTCGCAAGCAGGGCGAGATGTACAGCATCAAGCTGATTAATGTGCACTTCTGGCTCGCTACCATAGGTACGGTGCTTTACATCGCATCTATGTGGGTGAATGGGCTGATGCAAGGCCTGATGTGGCGCGCCACCAATGTTGATGGCACCCCGACCTATTCCTTTATTGAAACCGTAATCGCCAGCTACCCGGGCTATTACGTGCGCGCACTGGGCGGTGCGTTGTTCCTGTTAGGCATGGTGATCATGGCCTATAACGTCTGGCGCACTGCCACCACCACAGAGCGCAGAGATGAGATGAATGTACCAGCCACACCGCTGGTCAAGATTGCAGGAGCAGGCGCATGAAACATGAACGCATTGAACGCAATGTAGGCCTGCTGATCCTGCTGACGCTGATTGCGGTTTCAGTAGGCGGCGCTATTGAGCTGTTTCCCATGCTGTTTGAGCAGCAGCGTACCCAGCCCATTGCCACGTTAAAACCACTGACGCCGGTGGAATTGGAAGGCCGGGATATCTATATCCGGGAGGGCTGCCATACCTGTCACACCCAGATGGTGCGGCCGCTGCGGGCCGAAACCGAACGTTACGGCCACTATTCGGTCGCTGGCGAGGACGTCTGGGATCATCCCTTCCTGTGGGGATCCAAGCGTACCGGACCAGATCTGGCCCGGGTGGGTGGCCGCTACACCGATGACTGGCATCGCGCCCACCTGCTTGATCCCAGATCCGTGGTGCCCAGATCCAATATGCCCGCCTATCCCTGGCTGTTTGATCGCCAGCTGGATGGTCGTCTTACCGAACGTAAACTCCGCGCCCTGGCCTGGCTGGGTGTTCCTTACACAGAGGCTGACTTTGCCACGGCAGCCGAACGGGTGCGTGGCGTCAGTGAAGCCGATGCGCTGGTCGCCTATTTGCAGAGTCTGGGTCGTGATATGAATGAGCTGATGCGACAACTTGCCGCCGAACAGAATGGGGGTGCCAACTGATGAACGCACCGCCACTGTTAACCGTACTGGTGACCCTCGCATTTGCCTATTTGCTGTACCTGATGCTGCGTCCAGGTGCCAAGAAACGCTATGAGGAGCTGGGCAAGCTGCCCTTTGCCGATGAACATCTGGATACCGGATCGCAATCTGATAACGCATCGACCGAGTCTGAGAGGAGCCGTCCATGAGCACCGGCTGGAGTATTTTTGTCATTCTGGGCACTGTGCTCAGTCTCGTTGCCTGTGTTTGGCTGCTGCTGGCGAATCGTCGCATCCCTTCTGATGAGGGCGATACCACTGGGCATGTCTATGACGGTATTGAAGAGCTGAACAGCCCACTGCCAATGTGGTGGGTCGGACTGTTCCTGGGCACCATCGTCTATGGTGTGCTTTACCTGCTGTATTATCCGGGTCTGGGCAACTTCGCCGGCTTCGGCAACTGGACCTCCGAGGCTCAATGGCAGGAGGAAACAGCGCGCCAGGAAGCACGCTTTGCCCCGCTGTATGCCCGCATCGGCGCCATGAGCCCGGCGGAAATGGTGCAGGACCGTCAAGCCATGCAGATCGGGCGACGCTTGTACCTGAACAACTGCGCCACCTGCCATGGTATGGCGGCACGAGGCACCTTCGGCTTTCCAAATCTCACGGATGGCGCCTGGATCTGGGGTGGCAGCTTCGAGCAGATCCATACCAGCATCGCGTCCGGCCGCACGGCGGTAATGCCGCCCTGGGGTGCTGCCCTGGGTGACGAGGGTGTCACGGAAGTGACCGAGTATGTACTGCAGCTGGCGGGTCGCGACGTCGATGCAGCGTTGGCAACACGCGGCAAGGCCCGCTATGACAGTCTCTGCTTTTCCTGTCACATGAGCGATGGCCGTGGCAATCCGGATATCGGCGTGCCCGATCTGACCAATGATGTCTGGCTCTACGGTGGCACTCGCGCGCAGATCGGTTTTACTGTGCGCCACGGCCGCCAAGGTCAGATGCCGGCATTCGAATCCATCCTGGGCCAGGACCGCACGCGTATTCTCGCGGGCTATGTCTACTCGCTGAGCGGGCATGACTGATCAAACACCAGCGCAAACCAAAGCCACCCATGCTAACCAGATCCCCGCTGTGGAGGTTGGTGTTGTGGAGGTTGGTGGCTATGGTCCGCTGGATTTGTACCAAAAGCGGGAGAAAATATTTACCCGCCATGTGAGCGGGTATTTTCAGCGCCTGCGCACCTATACCGGTTGGCCACTGCTGCTGGGCTATTTTCTGCTGCCCTGGCTATCCTGGGACGGGCGTCAAGCCGTGCTGTTTGATCTGCCGACACGCCAATTCCATATTTTTTCCCTGACCTTCTGGCCCCAGGATTTCTGGCTGTTGGCTTGGCTGCTGATCATCGCCGCCTTTGCGCTTTTTACGGTGACGTCCCTGGTGGGGCGGCTCTGGTGTGGTTATACCTGCCCACAGACAGTCTGGACTGCCATCTACATGTGGATGGAACAGGTCGCTGAAGGCCCAAGGCACCAACGGCTGCGCCTGGACAAGGCCCCCTGGCACCTGGAGAAAATTCGCAAGCGACTGTTCAAGTACGCCATGTGGCTGGGTTTTGCGTTGA
>JBJHDG010000186.1:0-5457 GCA_050486425.1 Pseudomonadales bacterium
GTCCAGATACGCGAAAACCACCAGTACCGATTCCTGACCGACTCGGCGCAGGGCGCCAGCCGGACGTTCGGCGTCAAGAGCATTTCGCTGCTGGCTGTCAAGGACTGAGCCACTGACCCTGTTCACCTGAAAGAGCCGCAGGACCACAACGCGAGGAGACAATCATGATCAGGAAAATCCATGCACTTTCCGCCGCCGCGCTGCTGGCAGCCATGCGGTTGGGTGTGGTGGATGTGATTGCAAGTACCGAGCCGATTGCCGTCCAACTGGCCGGACTGCAGGCCACGCTGAACCGCTTGCGACAGGTTGGTGGCGGCCGGGATAACGGTGGGCAAGTGTTGGCCGAGGCGCAGTTGCGGGAACTGCAGCGGGATCAGCGCGCCGGCCGCTATATTCAGATGGGGATGTTACCCCCGAGTCCCATGGCCATCGACGGTTATCGCCTGCGCCATAAAATCATTCCTTCCCTGATGCTGTCCGGCGATTTTGTGGATTATTTCCGCCTGACGGACCAGCACTTCGCCTTTTACATGGCGGATGTGTCCGGCCACGGCGCGTCCTCAGCCTTTGTGACCGTGCTGCTGAAAAACTTCTCGCGCCGGCTGCGGCGCGAGTACCGGCCTTCCATGCTTGAGGACCCGGCGGAAATACTGGTTTGGCTCAATCGGGAGCTGATGGAAAACCAGCTGGACAAGCATGTGGCCCTGTTCCTGGGGGTGGTGGATCTGGTCAGTCAGGAGCTGCGCTATGCCAATGCCGGCCATTATCCCAGCGCGATATTGGCGGATACATCTGGCGTAAGAATATTAGAGATTGGTGGCAAGCCGGTCGGGTTGTTCCAGGAAGTGACCTATGCTTCCAAGAAGGTTGCTTTGGCATTGAACAGCAACCTGTACCTGGTATCTGATGGTGTACTGGAGACCATGGGCGATCTCCCCTTGGCAGAGAAAGAGCAAAGGCTGCTTGCTGCCATCGACAGCGCCCAGCAGCGTGGTGAAGAGTTATGGCAAACCTTGGAATTGGAGCAGCAGCCAGCGATCCCGGACGACATGGCCTGTCTGACCCTGAGCCGAACCCAGTGAAACAGAAAGGGCGGATACTGGTTGCTGTGCATGAGGGCGTCTACCTGCTGAAGCTGGTGGGTGACGTGCGCGTGTCCCTGTGTACAGCCGTGGACGGCTTTCTGGACAACATGTTCCGGGATCCGAATTTCAAGTCTGTGCTGGTGGATCTCACCGGAACCCAGGCCATCGACAGCACCTCGCTGGGGATTCTGGCGAAACTCTCCATCCATGCCAGTAAACGTACCGGTTGTGTGCCCACCCTGGTGTCAGATAACCCGGATATCACCCGTATTCTGCATACCATGGGTTTTGAGGATGTCTTCAACCTGGTGGCGGAAGTCCCCGAAGATCCGGGTCAGTTGGCGGAGCTGGCGCCCTGTATGGCCAGTGAGGAGGATGTGCGACGGCGGGTGATTGAAGCCCACAAGTACCTGATGTCGCTCAGCGAAAGCAATCGGGAAACCTTCCGTGACCTGGTGGAGACCCTGGAAGGCAGCGGGCCAGCCCTATCCCTCTCCCGCAGCTGAATACTGCAAGGCCCCGGTACCTGCGAAAGCACCTGTAGATTCCCCGGTCACCGCCGTCAAGGCGCTGAGTAGCGGCGCCAGTGATTGGCCGCGGCTGGCCGGGCTGCTCAGTTGTTGACGAAACCTGCGTGCACCCGGCATGCCGTTGAATAACCCCAGCAGGTGCCTGCTCATGGCGTGCAGGCGCACACCCTGCCGCAACTGCTCGGTGACATAGGGCAGATAGGCTGCCAGTGCGGCTTCCCGGCTGGCAGGTCCAGGCGCTTGCTGGAGCGCTTGGGACAGCGCCGGCAACAGCCAGGGATTCTGGTAGGCGGCACGCCCCAGCATGACGCCGTCCAGGGCTGGACCGGCTGCGCTGGGTGCCAGCAATGCCTGGGCCTGAGCCAGTCCGGTAATGCCCCCGTTTACGATCAGCCGCAGCTGCGGAAACACTGCTTTCAGCCGTCTGACCCGGTCATGGTCCAGAGGTGGGACGCTGCGATTCTGCGCCGGCGACAGGCCGCTGAGAATGGCTTTGCGGGCATGCACGATGAACCGCCCACAGCCGGCTTCCGCCAGCAATCCCACCAGGTCCTGTAGAAAGGCGAAGGAATCCTGTGCATCCACCCCCAGGCGGCATTTGATGGTCACTGGCAGTGGCGTGGCGTCACGCATGGCCTTGATGCAGTCTGCCACCAAGGGCCCTTCCAGCATCAGGCAAGCGCCGATGCGGCCTTGTTGCACACGGTCGGACGGGCAGCCCAGATTGAGGTTCACCTCGGCAAACCCGGCTACGGTGGCCAGGCGACTGCAGCTGGCCAGCGCCGCTGGATCACAGCCACCCAGTTGCAGGGCCAGCGGCTGTTCCTGCGGGTCATGGGCCAGGAGGCGGTCCCGGGGGCCATGCAGCAGGGCGCCAGTGGTGACCATTTCGGTATACAGCAGGGCCCGGGGCGCCAGGATGCGATGGAATCTACGGCAGTGCCGATCTGTCCACTCCATCATGGGCGCCACCGCCAGGCGTAAGCTTTCGGCGGGGAGGTCGCTGCGGGATAGGTCGAAACTGGTGGCCATGGGCGGCAGCATACCTCAGCGCCAATGCCGAACCTGCAGGTTATTCCCCCAGGTGGCGGTGGCTATGCCGGCAGCCGGGACCACAGCTGGCGCTGCCGGTCTGGCTGCGCAGGCGTACAGTCGCTCGCCAGTTGTAGAGATGCGCTGCGGTTACCAGCAGGACACCCAGGCTGGTGAGCCAGAGTAGGGGGGAGTCGGCACCGTGCAGGTGCTCGCTGCTGGCATGGGCATGTTGGATGATCCAGCTTTCTGAGAGCACGCCGGCCACCATCAGGCCCAGTCCGGCCAAGCCGAGTTGCAGCGGTCGGCGCAGGCGATGCACTTTCAAGCCTTGCTGGAAGGTCCAGAGGCTCACCGGGATGGCCAGCGCCAGTAGCACCCAATGCAGCAACAGGTGTGACCCAGGGAAAAGGCCCAGGCTGAGCGCAGGGATCAGTACGGCAATGGCTGGTGCCACCAGACAGTGCAACAAACAGATACCAGAAATCAGCAATCCCGTGGCATCGCCCCGGCCTTGGTTGCTGGGCGCGGTGTCGGTAAGGGAAACTTCGGTTGTCATGCAGGGGTCTCGGCCGGCGACGGATTGATGTTATAACATCACAATAGCAGCAGCAACTAGGGGCCATCTGCCATCGCTGTTATTGGGGCGGGTCGGCGCAGGCGCAGCGCCGACCTATGTCGGATAATCTGTGTCGGACAATCCGTGGTGGAAAATGGTGAAGAGGCGTTTATATAGCCTCCAGTTTCTGTTCATTCTCTGGTTAGACCTCTGTATAGTCCTCGCAAAAAGGCACCTCCGGACCCAGCCCAGCCTGCGGGGCCACCAGCGTAACGATGCAGCATCAGCCTTCCCGCCGTGAATCTCACGTGATCGGTATTGGTGTGCATTCTGGTCAGAGAATCTGGATGAGGTTTTTTACGCGCGGCACCAAAGTCCGCAGGGAGCCTGGTCGCTGCATACGGTAAGGAAATACAAGAACAACTGATTTGCTACAACCACAAACGCGTAAGGAGGGTGCCTTGATGGATACAGGTCTGATATTCGCGCTGGTCGCTGCCGTGGCAGCACTGGTGTATGGCGGGCTCTCGGTGAGATGGGTGCTGGCGCAGCCCACCGGCAACGAGCGCATGCGAGAGATTGCCCAGGCGGTGCAGGAAGGCGCGGAGGCCTATTTGAATCGCCAGTACACCACCATCGCGATCGCCGGCGGCATCCTGCTCGTCCTGGTACTCATCTTCCTCGGGGTTTCCACTGCCATCGGCTTTGCGTTGGGTGCAGCACTCTCCGCGTTAGCGGGTTACATCGGCATGCACGTCTCTGTCCGTGCCAATGTGCGTACCGCCGAGGCCGCCAAGGGCGGTATTAACGCGGCGCTGGCGGTGGCCTTTCGCGGCGGCGCCATCACCGGACTGCTGGTGGTGGGCCTGGGCCTGCTCGGCGTGGCCGGCTATTTTGCGATCCTGCTGCAGCTTGGAATGGATATGAGTGCGACGCTGCACGCGCTGGTCGGATTTGCCTTTGGTGGCTCGCTGATCTCCATCTTCGCCCGACTGGGTGGCGGTATCTTCACCAAGGGTGCTGATGTTGGTGCGGACCTGGTGGGTAAGGTCGAGGCGGGCATCCCAGAGGATGACCCGCGCAATCCTGCGGTAATTGCCGACAATGTGGGTGACAACGTTGGCGATTGTGCCGGCATGGCCGCAGACCTCTTTGAGACCTATGCGGTCACTATCATCGCCACCATGTTGCTCGGCTTGCTGTTGCTGGGTGATCAGGCGGGTGCCGCAGCCATCTACTACCCGCTGGTGCTGGGTGGTATCGCCATTATCGGCTCGATCGTGGGCACTTTCTTCGTGAAGTGGCGCGAGGGCGGAAAAATCATGAACGCGCTCTACCGTGGGTTGGCGGTTTCGGCCGTTATTTCCGCGGCACTGTTCCTGCCGGCAACCTACTACGTCATGGGTGATAATGGCGTGCACAGCGTGTACGCACTCTGGGGTGCAGCGCTGGTCGGTTTGGTGTTGACGGCGGCCATGGTGGTCATTACCGAGTACTACACAGCGACCGAGTTCAAGCCTGTGCGCCATATTGCGCAGGCCTCCACCACCGGCCATGCCACGAATGTGATTGCCGGGCTTGGCGTTTCCATGAAGGCGACCGCTGCGCCGGTAATAGCGGTTGTAGCGAGTATCTGGCTCTCCTATGAGTTGGCTGGTCTGTACGGCATTGGCATTGCTGCCACCGCCATGCTGTCCATGACGGGCATTATCGTGGCGTTGGATGCTTACGGCCCTATCACCGACAATGCGGGTGGCATTGCCGAGATGGCGCAGTTGCCCCCCGAAGTGCGTGGTGTCACCGATCCACTGGACGCGGTGGGCAATACCACCAAGGCTGTTACCAAGGGCTATGCCATTGGCTCGGCAGGCCTTTCTGCCCTGGTGCTGTTTGCCGATTACACGCATGCACTGGAGGCCGCCGGGCGGTTGGTGCAGTTCTCCCTGGCTGATCCGCTGGTGATTATCGGGCTGTTTATCGGTGGCCTGGTCCCCTATCTCTTTGCTGCGCTCGCCATGGAGGCTGTGGGCCGGGCTGCCAGCTCGGTAGTGGTGGAGGTACGCCGCCAGTTCATGGAAATTCCCGGCATCATGGAAGGTACGGCCAAGCCGGATTACTCCCGCGCTGTCGACATGCTCACACGGGCGGCAATCAAGGAGATGATCGTCCCATCGCTGCTGCCTATCCTGGTACCCATCCTGGTTGGCTTGTTGCTGGGTCCGGTTGGTTTTTTCGTTTTTCTGTTAGGTAG